>CAZONP010000309.1:0-2873 GCA_964581155.1 uncultured Candidimonas sp.
AACGCTGGGAGATACATGGCGCGGGCCATGCCTGGGCCGGCGGTACGCAAAGCGGTACCTACACCGACCAAGCCGGGCCGGACGCCACCGGCGAAATGTTGCGATTCTTTTTCGAGCGCGGACGTCAATTTTGAATGGTCGGCTGTGTTTATCCGGCGCGACGCATGGCCGGGGTTGGTTGCGCGAACGCACCGGCATGGCCCGCGCCATTTCACTGTTGCCTTGCGGTGGATGCGATCAGCGGCTTATGTTAAATGGATTCTGTAGGCTCAATCCGTCTTCCAAACGCTGTCCGTGGTTCATATCCTCGCTATAGAGTACCTGGCAACCCGTTTCGGCCGCCGCTGCGACGATACACGCATCATAGAAAGACAGTTTGTGGCGCTCAGCGATCAATCGAGCACTGTCATGCACAGCTTCCGTGAGAGGTACAACCTTGCAAAATTTCCGTATCAATTCCAGAAATTGCGTGATTTCATCCCAGTTCATCCGAAGTTTGCGACGACAGACATGTGTCACTTCATTGAGCACTTGTACGCTGATTACAGGCCCCCCTACCAACAAGTTTTCAACTTTGTCCGCTTTGGCCGAGTCGCCCGAGAGCAAGTACAACACCACATTGCTATCAAGGAAGTACTTGAATTTAGTCTCGCGCATTGGCCTCATCCCGATTGAAGCGAAAATCCGCTGGAAGTCTTCCTCTGAAAGCGCGCAGGCGCTTCAGCAAGGCTTCGGATCCTGGCTTTTTTCGAACAGCGAACGTACGTGCGTCGTCTATGATGATCTCGATATCATCACCCTCACGCAACTCCAGCGCTTCCACCAAGCTGGCGGGCAGGCGCACCGCCAAACTATTTCCCCATTTCGCGACTTGCATGCTGAACCTCCGTTGAACGATTGATATACATTTATATTGTATATCCTACTGGAAAGTATGGATTGCTTGTATATGCGCCTTCCACACCCGACGCAGACGCGCCAAACGTGCCGGATAGCGGCCTGTATGATATCTGCATCACGCACGCCCCAATACATTGGAGACAGCAGCTATGAAAGCTTACGAATTACACACCGCCAAAGATGGCCTTTCACTCGCACTGAACGACAACCGCGCCACGCCTGAACCGGGGCACGGCGAAGTGCTGATCCGCGTCCGTGCCGTATCCTTGAATTACCGGGATCTTCTGATTGCTGACGGCACGTACGGCAGGGGAACCAAAGCCAATGTCATTCCTTTGTCGGATGGCGCGGGCGAAATCAGTGCGGTGGGCCCAGGGGTCGCATCCCTGCAGGTCGGTGATCGCGTTAGCGGCGCATTTTTTCCAAACTGGACAGCCGGCGACGTCACCGAAGCGAGCGTGACGCAGTCCCTGGGTGGACCGGTAGACGGCATGCTGGCCGAATACGTGGTGTTGCCAGAGCGTGCCGCACTAAAGTTCGCCGACCATCTTAGCTACGAAGAGGCCGCCACGCTGCCATGTGCGGCCCTTACCGCCTGGCATGCCCTAGTGGATATTGGCCGGATCAACGCCGGACACACCATACTGCTGCAGGGCACGGGAGGTGTCTCGATATTTGCATTGCAATTCGCCCATGCCATGGGGGCCATGGTCATTCAAACGTCCAGCAGCGACGACAAGCTGGCACGTGTGCGCCAAATGGGCGCCCACCACACCATCAACTATCGCAACACACCGGAATGGTCGCAAGAGGTACGGCGCCTAACCGGCGGTCGCGGTGTTGACCTGGTTGTCGAAGTTGGCGGCGCCGGGACGCTCGAGCAGTCCTTGCAGGCCGTGCGCGTGGGCGGGACCGTCGCCACGATCGGGCTGGTTTCAGGTGTCGGACAAATAAACCCCCTGCCCCTGATCAGCCGATCAATACGCTTAAATGGTGTCTACGTCGGCAGTCATGCCATGTTTGCCGCCATGAACAACGCCATCTCGGCCCATCAGCTTAAACCCATCATCGACCGGGCTTTCAGTTTCGAGCAAGCCGCCGACGCTTACGCCTGGTTGCGCAGCGGTTCCCACTTCGGAAAGGTAGTCATTACGGTGAACGATTGACCACAAGGCCAATAGAGGATCATCCCGCCCCACGCATGGCCTGCGCCATTTCGATGTTGCCGCGCTCTTCCACGGTGTCGGCGGCATTGAGGCGATCACGCTCCTCTTTGTTCTGGCTAAGCTTGACCTTGCCCACCAGCGACGTGACCTTGATCTCTATGCCCACGATGTTGCGCAACTGGCTATTGATGTACTCCGCTTCAGAGTCCCCCATCTTCCAGGGCTTCGGTTCGGCCTTCTCGTGCCGCCGGGTCAAGCGCGCGACATTCCGACGAACGAAGCGCTCGTCGTCGTGCACGGTTAGCGTGCCATACGCGTGCACCACTTGGTAGTTCCAGGTGGGTACCTGGCGGTGCGTCTCGTGCTTGCTTGGATACCAGTTGGGTGAGATATAGGATTCGACACCACGAAACACGACCATGACCTGCGTGCCTGTGGGACACCGCTGCCACAGCGGGTTGGCGCGGGCCACGTGGGCTGTAAGTACGCCGTGCAATCCCTCGTCGGCATCAAACTCGAACGGAATATGATCCGCATCCAACCCGCCGCCTTCTTGGGTGACGAGGATACCAAGGGGATGCTCACGGATGATGCGGGCAAGTTCTTCGAAGCGGGTTTCAGCGAAGTGAGCGGGTATATACATGGTGGCATACATATGGAAGATGACGGGCAGTGGACTGTATTATAGGTACACCGCGCGCGCGTGGCTGCAGTTAACCAAGGGATTTCAGGCAAAGCTCGTCGCGCTCCTCCTTCATGAGTGCATAGAGGAAAACCATTCCGCCGACCATGACGATGGCCGTGACG
>CAZONP010000310.1:0-2868 GCA_964581155.1 uncultured Candidimonas sp.
AGCCTGGACGTTCGCCGTGGCGAATTCGTTACCTTGCTTGGGCCTTCGGGGTCGGGCAAAACGACTGTCCTGATGATGCTGGCCGGCTTCGAAAACGTCACTAGCGGGTCAATCACCGTCGACGGCCAGGCCATCACGCGGGCGGCGCCTTACAAGCGCAATATCGGGATGGTATTCCAGAACTACGCGCTTTTTCCCCACATGACGGTTGCCGAAAACCTGGCCTATCCGCTGCGCGTACGCAAGCTCGCCAAGGCGCACATTGCCGAACGCGTCGGGCATTACTTGGCCTTGATCGAACTCAGCGAGTTCGGCAACCGGCACCCCGGTCAATTATCTGGGGGACAACGCCAACGTGTCGCCCTGGCCCGAGCGCTGATCTTCGAGCCCACGCTTGTCCTGATGGACGAACCGCTGGGCGCGCTGGATAAAAAACTTCGCGAACAAATGCAGTTCGAGATCACGCGGTTGCACAAGCGCCTGGGTTTTACTGTCATTTATGTCACCCACGATCAGACCGAAGCGCTGACCATGTCCGACCGGATAGCGGTATTCAATCACGGAGTGGTGCAGCAGTACGCCACGCCGGACCAGTTATACGAACGGCCGGCCAACGCCTTCGTGGCCAGCTTTATCGGCGAGAACAACCTGATCCCGGGTGTCATCCTTCCCTCGCAGAATAAGCACACCTCCATTACGTTATCCGATGGCACGACGGTGCAGGCCCAACACGGCGATTGCGCTGCCTCCACAGCGGGCGACGCGTGCATTGTTTCGATACGGCCGGAAAAACTGTCCATCGCGACCGATGCTTCTACGTCACCCAACCAGCTTGCCGCCCGCTTCGTTGCCCGTCACTATGTAGGCGACTTCATTCGCTATTATTTTGAACTGCCCAATGGATGTCCTGTTGTCGTCAAGACGCTCAACGATACCCGGGCTCCCACGTTCACTGACGGGCAATCGGCAGCGTTGACCTGGATGGCCGACGACTGCTTTGCATTCAAGGCATTACCCAACCCGATCCAAGGAGCAATTAAATGAAGACACTCATGAAGCTTGCAGGTCCGGCATTGCTGCTGGGCATGGCCTTAGGCGGCAACGCGGTGGCGCAGCAGACTCTTACCGTCGTTTCGTTCGGCGGTGCATATGGCGCGGCACAGAAGGTCCACCAAATCGATCCGTACATGCAGAAGACGGGCAACAAGGTATTGTTCGAGAATTACACCGGCGGCATCGCCGAGATCAAGGCTCAGGTCCAGGCCGGAAAAATACAATGGGACGTGGTCGACATCGAAACCATAGACCTTGAGCGGGCGTGCGCCGAAGGCTTGCTCGAAGTCATACCCCGAGACATTCTCTTGCCGGGCGACGACGGTGTTCCCGCCGAGAAAGATTTCATACCGGCAGCCCTGGACAACGAATGCGGCGTAGGTGAAATCGTCTGGAGCACGGTTTACGCATACAACAACAAAACCATGGGCGACACGGCGCCCTCCACCATCCAGGACTTCTTCGATCTGAAAAAGTTTCCCGGCAAGCGCGCGGTGCGCAAGCGTCCGCAGGTCAATCTGGAATGGGCATTGATGGCCGACGGGGTCAAGCCCGCCGACGTCTACAAGGTCTTGGCAACCCCCGAAGGCCAGGCGCAAGCCTTCGCCAAACTCGACACCATCAAGCAGGACATCGTATGGTTCGACAGCTGGTCCCAGGCTCCGCAAGTACTTAATGACGGCGGTGCGGTCATGGTGCAATCGGCCAACGGCCGCTTTTTCGATGCGATCAAACGCGAAGGCAAACCCTTCACCATTGTGTGGGACGGCAACATCTACGACCTGGACGCCTGGGGCATCGTCAAAGGCACACCGAACCTGAAGCAGGCCATGGAGTTCGTCACGTTCACGACCAGCACCAAGGCATTGGCCGGTTTTCAAGACGTGGCTTACGGGCCGCCGCGCAATTCCTCCATGGCGCTGGTAGCTAAAGATGTGGTCGATCACCTGCCAACGTCGCACGTGGACAAGGGCGTGAAGGCCGACGGCATTTTCTGGGCCGACTACGGCGAAAACCTCGGAGAACGCTTCAATGAATGGCTGCTCAAGTAAGCCAGGCACATGATGACAGCCGCCGGCCTGACGCCTGACGAAATGCGCCATGAAAGGCGCCAGTTACGCTCTCGCCGGCGGGCCAGCTTGCTGCTGGTCGTGCCGTTATTGGCCTTTATCGTATTTGCCTTCGTGGCTCCTATTGCCACGATGCTGTATCGCAGCGTTTACAACCCCACCATCGTTGAACTCATTCCGGTAACGCTAGAGCAATTATCGGAGTGGGACGGACGCAATATCCCCCCTCCCGCCACCTTATCCAGCATGGCCGTGGAACTTAAACAACTTGCCCAGAATCGCAAGGCTGGCGTGTTGGCGGCCGCCATTAACCGCGCGTATCCGGGGGCATCCAGCATGGTCAATTCCACGGGGCGCAAACTGCGCAACGTTGACAATACCGAATTGAAGCAGCGCGGGCCGGAACTCCTGGGGCAGGCCGACGCGCGCTGGCTAAAGCCGGAACTCTGGCATTCCATCCGCGCCGTGGGGCACGTATATACCGACGCCTACTACCTTACCGCGCTCGACCTGGACCGCAGCCCCGACGGCAGCATCACCTGGCGGGAATCAACGCGTATCTACCTGCAGCTTTACGGCAAAACCTTGGGCATGGCACTTACCATCACCCTGCTGTGCATTCTGCTGGGATATCCGCTGGCATGGTATTTGGCGCATGCCCCGCGCCGGGTGGCCAACGCCCTGATGGTACTTGTGCTGCTGCCCTTCTGGACGTCGTTGCTGGTTCGCACCACGGCGTGGATTG
>CAZONP010000311.1:0-2862 GCA_964581155.1 uncultured Candidimonas sp.
AAAACGCCGACAAGAACACGCTGCAGTTTACGGCGCGGCGGCGTTGCTCTTTCCATCAACTTGCAATGGCTCTCGATCAACGTCTCGAGACGCTGCTGCAAGTATTGACTGAATCCGCGATCATGAATGATCACATTGGCTTCGAGGTTCAGCGCAAGACTCAATGGGTCGAGATTGCTGGAGCCGACCGTGGACCACACCCCGTCGACGGTTGCCACCTTTCCGTGCAATGGCCGTTCGCAATATTCGTAGATCTGCACGCCGCCCGACAATAAATAGTCATACAGCATTGTTGCCACAAAGCGGGCCACTGCCATGTCCGGCTCGCCCTGCAGAATCAAGCGTACGCGTACGCCCCTCTGGGCGGCTTTGCGCAGGTCGCGCAAAAACCGGTAACCAGGAAAAAAATAGGCATTTGCAATCGTAATGTCGTGCTGTGCGGCGCGGATGCCGATGCGGTAATGGGTTTCAATATCGTCCTTATGGTTATCGTTGTCCCGAACGACCAGCGCCGCAGTGCTCTCGCCTCTGCCTGCTGCGGGCTGTTTCTTGCGCTGCCCCAGTCGCCTCCAGGAGAACCGCGGACGAGCCGGGGCAAGCGCATCGATGGCGAACCGCGCAATTTCGTTGACCAGTGGTCCGCGTATGGATATGGCGTAATCCTGCTTTGCCGTCGGACCGAAATCGGCCAGATGATCGGCACTGAAATTTATGCCACCCACGAAGGCAAGTGCCGCATCAACAACCACAATCTTGCGGTGCATGCGTCTGAACAAATTGGTACGCATGCCAAAACGCCTGGGACGCGGGTCGAAGATATGAAAGCCCACTCCCGCCGACGTCAACGCCTGTATGAACTCGTCAGTCAGGTCCGCCGAACCATAACCGTCAACGGTCACATCGATGCGTACGCCGCGCCGCGCCGCATCGAGCAACACGCGATGCAGTTCATTACCCACTTTGTCCTCAAAAAGGATGAATGTTTCGATAATCACGCTTGACGATGCGGCGCTTATTGCATCGAACACCGCCGGGAAAAACTCTTCGCCGTTTTCCAGCAGGCTCACCGAATTGCCCGTGATCCATTTGCTCGTCATATATCCACCTCTGCTGCCAGCGGAGCGTGGTCGGACAAATGCATCCATGGCCGCGCGGCCAGCGCCACTGGACCAAAGCTCGCTATGCCTCGCACATAGATACGATCCAGCCGCAAGATGGGGAAACGTGCGGGGAAGGTGCGAGCCGTGCGGCCATGCAATTCGTTATGCACCTCTTTCAACCCGCAATCGCTTGTCAGCGTCTGGTGGCCGCACAGGCGCCAATCGTTGAAATCCCCCGCAACAACCAATGGCGCGTCGTGTGGAATCTCGTCATGGATCAGACGGCATAGCGTGGCAAGCTGTTTGCTGCGATGGCGCTCGTGCAACCCCAAATGCACACAGACCGCGTGAATGTCCCCAATGCCCGGCGCATGCAGGATGCAATGCAACATGCCGCGCTTTTCATGCTTTCCCTGGGAGATGTCGAGGTTGTCGTAACTGGTGATTGGAAACTTGGACAACAAGGCGTTTCCGTGATGTCCGTGCGGATAGACGGCGTTGCGCCCGTAGGCGAAGTCCTTCCAGATAGAATCGGCAAGGAATTCGTACTGGCTGACGGCGGGCCAGCGCGCCAGACGAACCGCATGATTATGATGCGCGCCCTGCACTTCCTGCAAAAACACAATATCAGCGTGGGTTGCCCTGATCGCATCGCGCAATTCGTGAAGAATGAATCGGCGGTTGAATGCGGTGAATCCTTTATGGGTATTTACCGTCAGGATCTTCAGGGTTACAGGAGCAACGTCGATAGTCATAGGCGCGGAACGAAGTCAGAATTCGACTCGTCCGCAATTATCGTACCTGGCGGCATTCAGCCAAGCAGCAAGCCATCGTCCGATAGTTGTTCGCCGCGTACGCGTTCGAACATATGCAACAGGTCCGGGACATCGAGCCCCTGCCGTTCCGGCCCCGATACGTCCAGCACTACGTTACCCTGATGCAGCATGACCGTACGTTCCCCAACATCTAGCGCCTGGCGCATACTGTGGGTCACCATCATGGTGGTCAGGCGGTTTTCAGCAACGATACGACAGGTAAGGTCGAGCACAAATTGCGCTGTGCGCGGATCCAGTGCCGCCGTATGCTCGTCCAGCAAAAGAATCCGCGACGGACGCAATGCCGCCATTAGCAGGCTTACGGCTTGCCGTTGTCCGCCCGATAACAGGCCTATTCGATCAGTCAGGCGGCTTTCCAGACCTAACCCCAGGGTGGCTAACCGTTCCCTGAACTCTCGGCGCATGTTGCCTTTCAGGGCACGCCCCAAGCCACGCTTTTGCCCGCGGCTATAGGCCAACGCCATGTTTTCTTCGATCGTGAGGTCTTCGCAGGTGCCCGCCATGGGATCCTGGAACACGCGTGCAACTTGCCGGGCTCGGGTCCACACAGACTGGCGGGTTACGTCTTCGCCATTGATGACGATTTCACCGCTGTCGACCGGCAGATCTCCGGAAACCGCATTCAGAAGCGTGGATTTGCCGGCGCCGTTCGAACCAATGACAGTGACGAACTGGCCGGCCGGTATGGTAAGGGAAAGGCCACGCAAGGCCTTTGTTTCAATGGCTGTCCCCGCGTTGAACGTAATGTTCAGATTATTGGCGCTCAACATGTCAGCGTGCCCCGCCTTTACCGCGCAAGCGTTGCTTGAGCAGAGGAATGATCAACGCCACAGTAACCAGCAGCGCAGTAACCAGATTAAGGTCTTGTGCCTTCAGACCAATGAAATCGGCATTCAGCGCCAGAGCAATGAAGAAACGATAAAGGA
>CAZONP010000312.1:0-1247 GCA_964581155.1 uncultured Candidimonas sp.
CGCTGGCCACACGACCCAGGACTTTGCCCTTGGCGTCAATCACGTACCAGTCACGTTTGACTTCATGCGGCTTGGCCACAAATGTCTTCATGATGGTTCCTAAATATTCAAAATGAAGCCGCCAGTTATTTGGCGACCCTTGCTTCCCCGGCTGGGCTTAAAACCGTTTGGTTTAAAACCGTACTGATGCCAAAGCGTTGTAGTTCGCCCGTGCACGCAGCCTGAAAAGCTCATTACTTTAACACAAAAAAGCCGCGCTAGGCGGCCTTTTTGCTTGTGTTGCCAGTGACTTACTTCTTCTGGCTGGCCAGGGCGATACCCATGTAGTTGTCGTACGAACCTTCAGCCACACGGAACCATGGCACGATGCCGTCGCGGAAACCCATGTAGTTGTCGTAGATTTTCTTGAAGCCGGCGTTCTTGTCGCAGAATTCTTTGTAGACTTCGTTGGAAGCCTTGAGCGCGGCGTCCATTACGTCGCGCGGGAATGCCTTGAGCTGAGCACCGCTGCCGATCAGGCGGCGCAACGCTTCCGGGTTGTGCGCATCGTAGTCGCCCAGCAACTTGCCACCCGCAGCTTTCGACGCAATGTCGATAAGCGTTTGGTACTGCTTGGGCAGGTCGTTATAGGCTGCATCGTTCACATACAACGACACCTGGGCGGAACCTTCCCACCAGCCCGGATAGTAGTAGTACTTGGCGACTTTCTGGAATCCCAGCTTTTCATCGTCGACCGGACCGACGAATTCCACGGCGTCCAGCGTACCCTTTTCCAGCGACGGATAGATGTCGCCAGGGGGGATTTGCTGAGGAACGACGCCCATGCGCGAAAGGACTTCACCGGCGAAACCGGCAGTGCGCATTTTGAGGCCTTGCAGGTCGGCGACAGACTTGATTTCCTTGCGATACCAGCCGCCCATTTGCGTGCCCGTATTTCCAAGGGGGAAGTTGACGATATTACGTGGAGCAAACAGTTCGCGCATTAGCTTCAGGCCGTCTGCTTCGTACATCCAGGCGTACATTTGGCGAGCATTCAGGCCGAACGGCACAGCTGTGTCGAAGCAGAATGAAGGATCTTTGCCATAGTAGTAGTACGAAGCCGTCTGGCCGCATTCCACCGTACGATTGCTGACGGCGTCCATGACGCCAAAACCTGGAACGATTTCACCAGCGGGGTACAGACGGATGGAAAAGTTGCCATCCGAGGCTTCTTCGACCATTTTGCAGAACGTTTGCGCCGTGCTGAA
>CAZONP010000312.1:1347-2827 GCA_964581155.1 uncultured Candidimonas sp.
GACCCGCGTGTGATGGAGTCCGCTCCGACGGCAACAATATTGCGGTACATGTCGGCCAGATTGCCCGCAATGGTGACTTCCTGCACTGCGTGCTGGATTTCTCCGTTCTCGACCCAGTAGCCAAAAGCGCCGCGTGAATAATCGCCGCTGACGTAATTTACGCCCTGACCGATAAGCTCGGTGACGAGAAGGCCCGTGCCAAGCTTGCGTAGCATGGCGCGAAAGTCGTCCTGGTCCTGCGTCAGGCGCGATGTGAGGCGCAGGTTATGCGACCCCCCAGCGTTGCCTGTGGTGGGCATGTTCAGTTTGCGCGCGGTATAGGTGGACAAAAAGTAGCCGTTCAGTATGCCGGCCGCGACAAGGTCGCGCGCCGTGGTGCGCACGCCTTCGCTATCGAACGGTGAACTACCCATGGCGCCGGGAATCGCCGGGTCTTCGCGGATATCGATGTGATCGGCAAGCACCGGTTTACCCAGGGCGTCTAGCAGGAAACTGGCTTTTCGGTACAACGCGCCGCCACTTGCCGCTTGCACCAGGGAACCCAGCAAGCCTACCGCCAGGGGCGCCTCGAACAAGACCGGGAAGCGCCCTGTCTTGATGCGGCGCGCCGACAGGCGCGCCAGCGTACGTTCGGCGGCGTAGCGGCCCACGGCCGTCGGATCGGCAAGCTCGGATGCGGCCCGCCCAGCGGTATACCAATAGTCCCGTTGCATTTTGGCGCCGCGACCGGCAATGGGCGCGACCGACAGACTGTGCCGGGAAAACGGGTACCCGCCCATGAACCCGCGTGTGTTGCCCAGTACGAAATGCCCTTCGTAGGTGTCCACGGATGCCCCATCGGTGTTCGTGATGAGCGGGCTGGTGTCATAGGAGGCGCGTTCGGCCGAAATGGCAAGCGCGGCGGCTTCGTCGGTGGAGATGTCCCAAGGGTGATGCAAGTCCAGGTCGGAATAGTCGTGGGCCAATTGATCGGCGTCGGGCAGCCCTGCGGCCGGGTCCTCGGCCGTGTAGCGGGCAATATGCCACGCGGCTTCAACAGTTTCGCGCAATGCCTGGGCCGAAAAATCGGATGTGGATGCGGAGCCACGGCGCTGGCCCGCAAATACCGTGATATCCAATGAACGATCACGCGTCTGTTCGACCGTTTCAATTTTCTTGCGTCGTACGGAAACTGACAGCCCGCGGCTTTCCGAGACCTCGGCGGCGGCATCGGATGCCCCCAGCGATTTCGCATGCGTCAGGGCGTCGTTGACCAGTTCGCGAAAGCGCGTCTGGTTTTCGGAAATAGGTAAATGGGAATTCGGTTGGTCGCTCATCAATACTCTTTCAGGTTAGACGGTTATCATAGCCAATTAAAGAATACTTTATTGAATTCCATGCCCTATATTCCCGCAGCACCCACCGAACCCAACGAACCAGTCGCACCGACTGGACCGGTATACACCCGGCCCAGCAAGTCGCAGGTCAAACGCGACATGCT
>CAZONP010000313.1:0-2824 GCA_964581155.1 uncultured Candidimonas sp.
ACGTGGTCTGCTCGATGGTATGTCCGCGTTGCCCTGTCTGCTCCAGGATGTAGTCCGGCATTTCGAGCCCACGCGGCGAGATCAACGTGAATTTAAGACCACGATATAGAGCCAGCAACTTGATCAGCGAGTGCACCGTTCGGCCATATTTAAGGTCGCCCACCAGAGCAATATGCGCCCCATCGAGCAGTTTCCCCAGACGCGAAAACTCGGTCAGTATGGTGTACAAATCCAGCAACGCCTGGCTGGGATGCTCGCCCGGGCCGTCGCCGCCGTTGACCACCGGGATATTCGTCGCGCGCGCGAACTCGGCGACAGAACCCTTTTCGGGATGGCGAATCACCATGGCATCGACATAGCCGCTCATGACGCGGCTGGTATCGTAAATGGACTCGCCCTTCGCCATGGACGAGAACGTGAAACCCGTGGTGTCGCAAACGGATCCGCCCAAGCGGCAAAACGCGGCGCCAAAGCTTACTCGGGTGCGCGTGCTGGCCTCAAAGAACAGGTTTCCCAAAACGGCGCCTTCAAGCACGCGGGACACCTTCTGGCGGCGCGCAATCGGCTGCATTTGGTCGGCAATGCGAAAGAACTCTTCAGCCGACTCTCTGGTGAATTGGTCGACCGACAACAATTGATGCTTGCCCTCAACGGCAATACGGCTACGCAGCGGACCTGACTGTGCGCTCTGCGCATACTTTTGCAGCAAGCCCTCGTTCTCAACTATTTCAGTGACGAAGCGGCTGACGACTTCCGGCATGGTCCGATATTCCTGCGATCCTTCCGGAAGCAGCCACGTGTCGAGTGCACGGCGCTTAACCCCGATGCGGGCGGCGAATACATCGCGGGTGAGATTCAGCCGACGCATGGCGTCGCGAAGAAAAACCTGCTGGGAGACTGTCATGACGGCACCTTAAACTATACGCAAAGCGTATAGTTTATTTTGGGCACGCTAAGTTGACGAGCGTTATTTTACGGATGGCGTCAAAATACAACGCCCCATCCATGCAACTTGGCCGGCTGCTAGCCGCCAGGACCCTGGTACACGATGCTGGCCAACCCCAGCGTGAACCAACAACCCACGATAAACGCCAGCAGGCTAAGGGTATAAGCCAGCATCGTCAGCAGGAGCGGGATCCAGTGAGTTTTTCGCGCGCGGCCCAGCACAAGTTGGTTCAGCAGGCTGGCGTGGACTGGATACGACCACAACAGGCCCAAGGCACAAAGGACCATGCCACTAAGAAAGGCCGCCATCGGCATACGCAGCCATTGCGGATCCAAGTCTATTGGAACTATGCCTACGCCGAACAACAGCATGGCCGCCACGCCCAACCCGTTTATCCAGGCAAGGAATTTAAAACCAAGCGCCAGCGACGACGCCAGCGCCTGCACCGCAGGCATAGGTCCGATGGGTATGCTCACGCGGGCCGATTACTGCGTGACCGCGCTAGGTGTAGCACTGGCTGGAGTCGCCCCTGGCGTAGTGGAATTGCCTGATCCGGTGGAATTTTCCGGCGCGCCGGCAATGGCTCGTGCCGCTGCCATAGCGTTTTGCTCGGTACCCACGGCAAAGACCAGATGGCCCGTGGTAACCGCCGAGGTGTAGCCCGGAGCGGCCATCATGGTGCGGCCCACAACCAACGCCAATCGCTTGTTGGGATTCTTGGCGGTGGCGTCAGCCACCTTCTGTTTGCCTGCTTCGTTCAATTCCAGCGCCAATAAGCCGTCGCCCTGCTTGTTGGTACCGGCCTTGATGCCGCTTAAGTCGGTCCGCGTGATAATGGGTTGCGGATTGACGTAAAGCGCACCCGACTCCAGGTTGACAGGCGTCCAGCCTGTTTGCATGACGGTATCTGCCATGAACACTGCCACAGGAGCGCCTTGTTGCTGAGCGGATTGCATGGGCTCCTGGGTTGTTCCAGCGGTTTCGGCGGGAGATGTGGCGGGGGATTCCGCAGTCTTCGTGCCAGGCACGGTTTGGCAGGCCGCTAAAAAAACCAAAGTGAAAGGTACAACAATACGGCCAAGCGCACGAACGGTTTTCATGAAAACGTCTCCCTGGACTGGAATTTATTCGACAACTGGAAATTCTAACAGGTCGCCGCCGGAATCTAATGCAATCCCCGTCGCGGTATTACAGATTGAAACAGCCGGTCTATCATTAGGTGGCCACATGCTGGGTCCTAGGCAGAAACCGGCCGTTTGTGTAATAATTGCGGGCTATTCGGGTGCGTGCCCACAGCAACATGGGTCGGCGCAACCCCGAAGCCCCTCTAGCTCATGCTTGGTTAGAGCAGCGGACTCATAATCCGTTGGTGCGCAGTTCGACTCTGCGGGGGGGCACCAGTATTTTTAAGGCCTTCAAGCTATTGAAGGCCTTTTTTCTTGCTCCGCAAATAACGCCTGGCAGGTGTTCGATTCGCTGCCGCCAGAGCAGCCCAATTTGCTGCTAGTTTTGCTCGCTCTGTTGGTCAATAATGATCCGAGCATGAAAGAGTCGCGAGCGCAATACGCGCGTATTGCCAAGACGGAACGAAAAGAGGGATAACCATGTGCGGACGAATACGGCAGGCCGGCGACGGCGAGCAGTACGGGGAGACGCTGAACTGGAATCTGCGGCTGACCTTCGATGATCCGAAGGCGCCCAAATATAATGTGCCGCCCGGCACCCGCCCGCTGACCCTACACCGACTCGGGGATGGATCGGAACAGGCCGAGCGCATGTTTTGGGGCTACAAGCCGCCCTGGTATAAGAAAGGCCCCGCCAGTAATGCGCGCCTTGATACCGTGCTGAAAGGTTCGCCATTCTGGAAACCGCTGCTTA
>CAZONP010000314.1:0-2824 GCA_964581155.1 uncultured Candidimonas sp.
CGCATGTACAACGAAAAACTGGGCAAGTGGCACTTCTGGTCCAGCATGATCTCGTTCAACATTACGTTCTTCCCCATGCACTTCCTGGGTCTGGCGGGTATGCCGCGCCGTTATGCGGATTATTCGGCGCAGTTCACCGACTTCAACCAAATTGCAACGATTGGCGCTTTCTGGTTTGGCCTGTCGCAACTGATCTTCCTGTACCTTACGGTCCGGGCATTCCGCGGTCACGGCGAACGTGCGGCGGCGAATCCTTGGGAAGGCGCCACAGGCCTGGAATGGACCGTGCCTTCACCTGCACCCTTCCATACCTTTGTCACGCCTCCTACTGTTAAATAAAAGCACGCAATGACACCCGAACAGCGCCGCAAGAATCGCAACACCGCCATCGCCCTGGTCATATTGGTAATCGTGATCACGGGGTGGGCGTTCTGGCGCGGCGCCACGTTCGGGGCGTAACCATGAGCGACGACCTTCAAGAACTTTCGCGCCGTAAGCTTAATTTCTTCCAGACACTGAAGGCCGTCTCCTGGGGGTTCTTCGGCGTACGCAAGGGCAAGGGATACCAACAAGACATCTCCAGCCTGAACCCCTTGCACCTAATCTTGGCGGGCGTCATCGCCGCCATTGTGTTTGTCGTCGGCCTGGTCCTAATTGCCGGCTGGCTTATCAGTTACTTGACTTAATACCTATAACTTAATAATTCGCAGGAGAACACCATGAGTGCAAGTCACTTGGCTCACGGCAAAGAGGCACCTTACTACTTCGTGCCCGCCGATTCGCCCCACCCGGTACGCGCCAGTTTTTCGCTGTTATTGACGCTATTGGGCGCTGCCCTGTGGATCAACAGCTACGAGCTGGGGTTCTGGATGTTCATTGTCGGCATCTTCAGCCTTTTCGTGGTCTTGTTCGGCTGGTTCGGCGACGCGATACGCGAATCCGAAGGCGGGCTGAATAACCAGCGCGTGGACTTCTCATACCGCTGGAGCATGGCGTGGTTCATTTTTTCCGAAGTCATGTTTTTTGCCGCGTTCTTTGGTTCGCTGTGGTACACCCGCGAAATCACCACACCGTGGCTAAGCAACCTGGATCACCAAAACATGCTTTGGCCGAACTTCTCCGGCACATGGCCTAATCTTGGCCCTGCAGGCGTCGTTCCTGAATTCAAGACGGTGGGGCCATTCTGGCTGCCCACCATCAACACGGCGCTGTTGCTTACCTCCGGGCTCACACTCACGATCGCCCACCATGCATTGCGTGCCGGCCAACGCGGCAAGACCATCTTCTGGGTCGCACTTACCGTCATCCTGGGTTTCACCTTCGTGGGCGTCCAGAGCTACGAATACATTCACGCCTACAACGACTTGAATCTGCGCTTTGATTCCGGCGCGTATGGCTCCTTGTTCTACATGCTTACAGGATTTCACGGCTTTCACGTCATACTTGGCGCAACCTTCCTGACGGTGATCCTGTTCCGCTTGATCAAGGGCCACTTCACTGCCACGAACCACTTTGGCTTCGAGGGCGCGGCTTGGTATTGGCACTTCGTCGACGTGGTGTGGCTGGGCTTGTATTTATTCGTATACTGGTTCTAACCGCAACGGGTAGCCAAAAAAAAGGCTGGCTACGCCAGCCTTTTTCCTGGGAATCACCGCCATTAGTGCGCGGTAAACCCGGTGCTTTGTATCCAGCCCATATAGTGGGCAAACAGCACAAACAGGAACAACACTATCGAAAGGCCGATACGCACGGTCAAGGCGTTCACCGTGCGATTCGTTCCGCCTTTGTCGCGCATCAGGTATAGGAATGCCGAAGCCAGGCTAGCGATAATACCCAAGAACGCCAAGATAACAACGATACGCATTTTCGCCTCCGGGGAAACTGGAATTATTGCAGACATGCAGCGCTCGCACACGACTTATTGGACACTTGCCGCCCTGGTGTTACTGGGCGCCATGGCCGTGGGCTTCGCGCGGCTGGGTTATTGGCAACTTGACCGTGCGGCGCAACGCGATGCCATCAAGCAATCGATGAGGGACGGGCGCAATAGCGCGCCGCTGGATTTGACCCAACACGTGCCCGCGCGGGAACTGGTGCCGTGGCGGCCTGCAAGCGCGCGCGGCGTATGGCTGCATGAGTTCACTGTACTCCTGGAAAACCGCAATCACCAGGGGCGGCCGGGATACTGGGTGGCCACACCGCTGCTGCTGGATCAGGAAAGCCGCAGCGCCGTCCTGGTGTTGCGCGGCTGGATGGCGCGACCCACGCAAGCAGGCATGCCACAGTCCAACTTGGCTCTGGATACCTCGGACGGCGAGCACGTCGTCTCCGGAGAACTGCTGGAACGCATCCCCCGTCTGTTTGAACTCTGGTCGCGAGACGGCGGAGCGGGCACGTCGTTGCCCGCCAAACTGCCCGATCCGGCGCAACCCCTGCCTCGGGTGCAGAACCTGGCCATTGTCGATCTTGCGCGCGCCACCGGCCTGAACTTACTGCCGGCGGTCCTGGCCGATCACGGCCCGGCCCCGACGCGCACAACTGAAGCCGGCCCATCATCCGCAAGCGCGGCGAAGCCAGCAGCCAACACCGTCCCGCCCGGCCAACTTGTGCGGGAATGGCCCGATCCCCCGCTCGATTCTGATAAAAATCGCGGCTATGCATTACAGTGGTTCGGCTTTGCCGCCATCGCTGCCGGTGCATGGCTGATTGTTGCGTGGCGCGCCCTGCGCCGAATCCTCAAGTCCAAACATTTGTAAGGAAGCATCTTGGTCAGTACTCCCACCCCTACCCCCGGCACCAAGCAGACCATGCGCTCCAGACTGCC
>CAZONP010000315.1:0-2824 GCA_964581155.1 uncultured Candidimonas sp.
GACGCGACGGTCCTCAACACGGGTGAGAGCGGCACGGGCCAGGACCTCGACGCGACGGCCACAAGAATCGGCAATTTGTTCGAACAATGGAAGGTCGCTTTTGAAGCGGAAAAGCTGACGCTCCCCTGTTGGACCAACTCCTCCGATTGGCACCCTCTCGGTAACGACACATCACGCGCTTTCCTGGCCGCAACGACCAAAATGCTTGTTGCCGGCAAAACCAATCTAAAGTCAGCCCAGTGGTTTGAGTGGGTCAGAGCGCGAGAAAAGGTGGTCAATCCAGCGCCCAAGCTGGGCAATCCACAGCATCTCGCCATTTGGTCCGGCACGCCCGAGATGGCGCAGCGGTGGGACTTCCGCTGGGGCGCCAGCGTGCGCCGCTTCGTACAGGACGCGGAGAACCCGCGTGGTTAAGCGCGCCGTACCCCTTGACCCGAATGGACGATCCACGCTGCGTGACGTTCTGTTGCCGCCGGATGGCTATCGCCTTGAGCATGCTCTTGGCACAGCCTATAGCCTCGACGCCGAAACGCTTGTCACCCTTCCACTATTTGCAGCGGGCATCGGCGCCGAAGACCTTGACAAGTCGGTCGGTATATCGAGGATCTATGAGCTTGGGTCCCGCATCACGCTGCTGGTGCAGGGAGATCGGATCGGGATATCGAAGCGCTGGGCAAGCTCGCGCGCGTTGCTGCGGCTCGTCGGTGACGCCGTCGTGCCTTGCTCAATCAAGGGCGGATCGTTCCATCCCAAGTTGCTCGTACTGGAGTTCATATCCATTGATCGCCCCGGTAAAAGGCTTTTTCGCGTCGTGATTGCGACACGGAACCTCACGACCGACAACTCGTGGGATTCCGTGGTCGTGCTTGATGAAGCGCCGACGGGCGTGTGTATTTTGGGGCTGGCTGATGCCGTCAGTGGCCTCGCGCAGTTCGTCAACGATCAAACGCACCAGGCGGTCAGGCGATGCGGACAAATCGGCAGGGCACTGAAGAAGGTGCGCTTCCAGCCGTTGCACGGCATCAAAGATATCGAGGTACGGCTATTCCACCCGGGCAGCAGCAACGCCAAAGAGGTTCACAAGAAAATCAAGGGAGATGACCTGCTGGTCATTTCGCCCTTCGTACGCCAACAGTTCCTCGACAAACTTGCAGAGCAGGCCGGCGCGGATAAGAGTCATCGATGGCTCGTGACCCGGCCGGTCGATGTTCCCGATACAGCGTTCACGAACTACCAGGTGTTTCGGATCTCCGATGCGGCGGTGCCGATCCATGACGTGCCCGATACGCAGGACGTACACGGACGACTGGTCGGACTGCATGCCAAGATCTACCTAGCTTCGTCGAGGAAGGATGGCACGCGCCTCGTTATTACAAGCGCCAACGCCACGCCATCGGGATGGACGCGCAACGTCGAGGTGGCCGTTACCGGAGTATCGAAAGCCAGAGCACTTCAGGTGCCCGCGCTGCTCGCACAGGTCGGTCCAGATGAAGGGCGCAGTTTCCGTAGCCTGCTCGAGGAGATCATCCCTAGCGCGGTTGAACGGGCAGATGCCGACCCCGAATGGATCAAGAGGGTGCGTAACGTTCTTGTGCGCGCCACTGCGGTGGGTCGGGTTCAAAAGGGGCCGCCGCGAACCCTTAGTGTAGTAATAGCTTTCAAGGAGGAAAGTAACGATTGGCCGTGTGGTGTCGAGATCAGCATGCATCCCTTCGGTTATGACGATCACCGCGCCCTCCTGACGCTGGGCGAGAACTGCCTGTCCGGCAGCCTCGAGATAGTTCCAGGTATGGAACTCACGCCATTTGTAGTCTTGACCCTCAGCGACGGTGATGATGCGGACCTGGAGATCGTTTTAGCGATGCAGCTCCAAGGCGACCTTGATTGGGATCGGGATGCCGCCCGCGCGACGCTGGCCCAGGCGGCCCGGCCAGGGTTGTATCGTGAGCTGCTGTGGTACTTCGGCGTGAAAGGTCAAAACAGCAATTCACCGGGCGATCCCGTCGTCAGTATCCCGGCGAAGGCGCGCGGGCGTTTTCCGCAGCTGCCTATCCTCGAAAAAGTTCTGTTGCGTGTGCACGGACCCAACGCCCAGGCGGAGATCGCGACGATCGACAGCTTGCTGGCCGGCCTGACGAACGATGTGCAGGACGCACGATTGGACGCCATGTGGCGGATCATAAAAGAGTCGTTGAAATGAGTGCTCCAGATCTGCTTGATGAGTTGGGCCTGCAGGAGTTCCAGAAATGTACCGTGCGCTACGTTTATGCCCGCATGTTCGAGGACGGCCAACGCCGTTTCCTTATTGCAGACGAAGTCGGCCTCGGAAAGACCAAGGTGGCACAGGGCGTGATTGCCAAGGCGACGGCGGGGCGGCACCGTCCCAACGTGCTCTATGTCGCGTCCAGCGGGCACATTGTTGCTCAGAATCTGAACAAATTGAAGACCAAGCGCCTGACGCCGGAATCTTTCGGATCGCTTTGCTTGCTTGCCGAGAAGATCTACGAGAACGACGTTCACGGCAGATTGATCGGGCTGACCCCGATCAAGGATCTGCGAAGCGACCACTTTGGCTCGGTGCGGGAGCGGGGGCTTTTGTACAAGCTCCTCATGCGGCGCTACCGAACCCTCATGAACCAGCCGGGTGTACGCGAGTTTTTTAAGGGTAGTCGGGTCCGCGAAGAAGCATTCAATCGATACACCGAGGGATCCTTACCGAGCAAGCTGCGGGACGATTTCGAACAGAATCTCGAATCCCTTGTCATCGATCAATTGAAAGACCCTCAGCTACGCAAGAAGCACAGCCGCGCCATTATCGGCAAGC
>CAZONP010000316.1:0-2797 GCA_964581155.1 uncultured Candidimonas sp.
TCAAAATCTTTTTTCAGAAGATCAATATATATTTGAAACTGCCATTCGATAATTGGCCGAAGATTCGGATTTAAGTAACTGAAAGCCTTTTCCGCGACCGATTTCACGACACTCAAAAGAACGCCAAAATTCAGCCTGACCCTGAGCCTAGCAAGGAATCTCCCATATTCCTTGGTATTAAATTTTTCTCCTAACGCCGAAAGGGATCGCTTATCCGCTGCAGACAGCAAATCACAGGGAAGCAGCGAAACTAAGGCCCTGTAATGATGATACGGATCAAGTAAGGAACCACCTTTCCTGAAGCGCCTCTCAATTTCCATTGCTTGGTTGAGAGCCTCGACATCTAGAAATCCAAGCAGCAAATTATAAGCAAAAAGATCTGGAATCCTGTCAAGCCTTTCGAACCCAACGTCTTTGAACTTTATCCCCAGAAATCGGCGAACACTGTCATTCTTAACTACCCCTTTTAATTCCTTGGCTGGATTACTCCAATCAAATGAAGGGAACTTCTCAGCAAAGCCAGATTTGACCATGCCCTTTAGGTCATCAACAAAAAAACCAGACAACAAATTAATAATTAAATTAATTCTTGCCTCATCTAACCTTGAGAAAACCTCAGAAGCGATCTCTCTTTGGTCCTTAGCAATATGATCGGCAGTACCCCTCACTATGTTAGAGCTAAAAGCCTGCCTGCCTACGAGGGCATTATGAATTTGCCGGGGACTAAGCTTTTTCTTCTTAATTATTAAATGATCAAGCATGCGTTCAGTCAGCCCAAAATCTTTGCCACAAACGATCTGACTTATATCTTCGTAAGAAAACAGCACCCCATAGCTGCACGAAGTCAAAATATCAGCAATCTTCTTATTTTTTGCATTAACCATGGAGACTCCACGATGTCCAAACAATGTATTGGCAAGGTCACCGGAACCCCCTTGCACTCATACTCGTCTCAATGTGAAGCAGAGGAAGCTTCGGTTTATGTTTTCAACAAGCACAACAAACAAATGAAGCCGTATAAATGTTCACATTGTGGAACATGGCATCTCGCACCTCTGAACAGGCATACGCCAAGCGACACCTGTTCTTTCTGCCTAGACAGTAACGGACGAGCCAAGGAGCTGTACAGAACAGAGCATGACGCCCTACGAAGAGCAGAAATTCTTCTCGATGAGCGCGGGGTAAGACTTCGAGTGTACGAATGCCCACATCAGGCTGGCTGGCATTTGACCAGCCGTGTGGGCTATGGGGAATGGTGACGCCTCAGGTCGAAAACTCATGCCGGCAGACCTCAATAGCCTGCCGGCACTTTTCCGGGGATAGGATTAACTCGAAACGCGCGCTACCAACGCTCACCGCCCCCCCCTCAATACTCCGCCAACATCGACTGATTCAACTCCTCCCGCAACAGCCGCCAGTGCGGCAAGTGCTCATCGAGCAGCGCGGTGAAGCGCTCGTTGTGGTGGCGCTCATGCAGGTGCGCCAGTTCGTGCACCAGGATGTATTCCAGGCACTGCACCGGTTTCTTGGCCAGTTCCAGGTTAAGCCAGATGCGGCGGGCGTCGATGTTGCAGGTGCCCCATTTGGTCTTCATCCGCTTGATGCCCCAGGCCCGGGCTTCGACACCGAGCCTGGGCTGCCACTTTTCCAGCAGCTCGGGCACCAGGCGTTTCAGCTCGGCGCGATAGAAGTCGTGGAGCACCTGTTCGCGGCGCTCGACCGTCGTGCCCGGGCGCACGAACAGGTCCATGCTGGCCTTGCCGCGCAGGGCGATGCGCATCGGCTCGGCCGTTTCATGCACGCGCAGGCGATAGCGCCGGCCCAGGAAGTAATGGCTCTCCCCGCTGACCATCCGCCGCTCGGACTGTCTGGGCTGCGCCTGAAACTTCGCCCGCTGGCGTTTGATCCAGCCCAGCTTGCCCACCACGGCCAGACGCACGGCTTCGTCGTCCACCGCCAACGGCGCGGCCACGCGCACGCGACCCAGCGGTGGGTACACGCCCAGGTGCAGGTTCTTGATCGGCTTGCGCACGATTTCCACATCCAGGCCGCTGACCCGAATGCTGCGCGACTCAGTATTCATGTTGATGCTTGACCAGCTCCAGCAAGGCGTCCAGCCGTTCATTGTCCCGTCCGGCCAGGTAGTCGGCATGGTCCTCGACGGCTTCCTTGCCCCAGCCATCCAGCACGCTCTTGATCGCCAGGCGCACACGCTTGATTTTCATGGCGTTGCCGCGCCAGTCATCCTGACGACTGTCCAGCACCGCCGCGTCCACCGCCAGGGCCAGACCGGCGTCCCGCCCCAGGTTGTCATACAGCGCCTTGCGCGCCGGGGTGTTGATCGAGCCGGGATAGCTATTGCCGCCGCTCGGGTTCTTGGCCTGCTTGGCCAATTCGACAACCTCGGCGAGATACTGCTGGTAGCTAATGGCATCTTCCTTGCGCTTGGCGATCAGCGCATCGAGCAGCGACGACATGGTCTCGTAGTATTTCGGGTTGATCGGCGACTCGTCGATGATCAGCTTGCGCACGTTGTTCTCGATGGTCTCGGCCACGGCCTCCTGGCTTTCGCGGATACCCTTGGGCAGCGCATCCACTGCTGCCACGCCACGCTCGACAATCAGCTCGATCAGCGACATATCGTCGAAGGCGGAGATCTTCTCGCTGTCCTCGGCGCGGATGTAGGTGTCGATCAGAAAGCGCATGTCCGGCTCATAGGCTTTGAGGTCGATGTAGTCGCCACTGGCGAGTTTGACCTCGTCACGCACCTTGGCGTAGTGATCGACCTCGGCCTGGA
>CAZONP010000317.1:0-2788 GCA_964581155.1 uncultured Candidimonas sp.
CGCGTTGCTGGCCGGTATTCCCAAAGCACCTTCGCGTTTCAACCCCATTGCCAACTTCGAACGGGCAAAGTCGCGGCAGGGCTATGTGCTGGGGCGCATGCGCAACCTGGGCTACCTGACGGAAGAAGAATATCAGCAAGCCATGAACCAGGAGATCGTCCTGAAGTCCGCACCCGGAACGCCGGCTGGTGGATACGCCATTCACGGTGAATACGTGGCCGAACTGGCGCGACAACTTCTTTATGGTGTCTACCAAGACAACATTTACTCACGCGGCTTCAACGTCTTCACGACCGTCGACTCGAAAGAGCAGGAAAAGGCCTACGAAGCCGTGCGCGAAGGCATCCTCGACTACACCCGGCGCTCGGTCTACCCAGGCCCGGCGGCCAACCTGGACTTGCCCGACGGTATTGAAACCGACCCCGCCCGCCTGGACGCCATACTCGATGAACTGCAGGACAAATACCCTGACAGCGGCGACGTACTGACCGGTGTCGTGCTGGACGCCAGCCCTACCAAGATCACTGTCGCGCGTACGGCACAACAAATCATCGACGTTACGGACAAGGGCGCCTTGCGTATCGTTGCGCGGGGCCTCGTCAAGAACGCCAAGGACAAGGTCCGCATTCGCCGCGGTTCCGTCGTATACCTGCATAAGAACGACGAACACTGGGAAGTCATCAACATGCCTGCCGTGCAGGCTGCGCTCGTCGCACTTCGTCCGCAAGACGGCGCTGTACAAGCCATGGTCGGCGGTTTCGACTTCGCAGAGGGCAAATTCAACCGCGTAACCCAGGCCTGGCGGCAGCCGGGTTCTGCGTTCAAGCCATTCGTATATGCCGCCGCGCTCGAGCGCGGGCTGACCCCGGCCACCCAAGTGTCCGACGAACCCTTCCTGCTAACGGCTGCGCAAACAGGGTCCAAGGCGTGGGCACCCAAGAACTACGGCCGCACGTACGAACCCATGCTGACCATGCGCCAGGGCTTGTATAAATCCAAGAACATGGTTTCGATCCGCATCATGCAGGCGGTGGGTCCCCAATACGTGCAAGACTACCTCACCCGCTTCGGCTTCGACCGTGAACGCCAGCCGGCCGTGCTTCCCCTTGCTCTTGGCGCCGGAAGCGTCACGCCGCTGCAATTGGCCGGCGCCTACGCCGTCTTCGCCAACGGCGGTTACCGCGTACCCCCTTATCTCATTGATCACGTCACCGACAGCAGCGGCAAAGTCATTATGCAGGCCAAGCCCGTTGTGGCTGGCGACTCGGCCGCCCGCACGGTCGATCCGCGCACCGTTTACGTCATGAACGACATGATGCGCGGTGTTGCCACGTCGGGCACGGGCGCACGCGTCCACCGCGAACTCAAGCGCGGCGACATCGGTGGCAAGACGGGAACGACCAACGATTCCCACGACGCCTGGTTTGCCGGCTTCACGCCCAATCTGGTCGGCGTTGTCTGGATGGGCTACGACCAGCCGCAGTCCCTGGGTTCCGGCGAGACCGGCGGCGGCGCATCCATGCCCATCTGGCTGGACTACATGCGATTCGCACTCGACGGCAAGGCTGTTCTACCACCGGGCCCCATGCCCAGCGGTCTAAGCAAGGTCAATGGCGACTTCTATTTCGCGGAATTCCCGCCGGGCCAGGCAGTGGCCAGGGTGGGCTTGCCCACACCATCGGACATCCCGGTCGATGGCGGCGGCCTCGATGGCATCGCCAATTTGTTGAATGAACTCACCGGCGGTAGCGAAATACGTAGAGATCCCCCCCCCAACGTGCCCTTTTAACTGGAAACTGTTCATGCATGACTCCCGCGCCGCCTCACCCGGCCAGTTCGTCTGCCGTCTTGCGGGAAGCATTGCGCTGCTTTCCTGTTTGCTGGCCTGCGGTTATAAAGGCCCCTTGTATATGCCGCCGCCCCCTGCGCCGGACGCGACCTTGACGGCCCCGCCTCCACCGGCAGCCCCACTGAACACCCAACAATAATTCCGCATCGAAGCCCACACGCATGACTGTTGCTCCACACTTCCAGTTCAGGAACGGCGTACTGCACGCCGAAGACGTTTCGCTCGCCGACCTTGCACGCGACTACGGCACGCCCTTATATGTCTATTCCCGTTGCGCCCTGCGCGATGCCTGGGAAGCGTATCGCGTCGCGGCCCGGAACCGGAATGTGCTGGTTTGTTTCGGCATGAAGGCCAATTCCAATCTTGCCGTACTGAAAGAGTTCAAGGACCTTGGCTCCGGATTCGACATCGTGTCGGGGGGCGAGCTTGCACGCGTTCTTGCCGTCAATGGCGACCCGTCGCGCATCGTCTTCTCGGGCGTGGGCAAACAAGTCTGGGAGATGCAGGCCGCGCTGAAAGCCGGAGTCAAATGCTTCAATGTCGAATCAGAAGCCGAACTGCTGCGTCTTTCGTCCGTCGCCCACGAGATGGGCGTCGTAGCACCAGTGTCGCTGCGCGTGAATCCCGACGTGGACGCGCAGACCCATCCGTATATTTCCACCGGCCTGAAAGAAAATAAATTCGGCATCGCCATCGATACCGCCGTGCAGGTCTACCAGCGTGCGGCAACATTGCCCAATCTGGAAATCGTGGGGGTGGATTGCCACATCGGCTCGCAAATTACCGACGTGGCCCCCTACATGGACGCACTCGACAAGCTTATTGCGCTGATCAAGACGCTTGCTGCGGCGGGGATTTCCCTCAAGCACCTGGATCTGGGCGGCGGAATAGGCATACGCTACACCAACGAAACCTTGCTGTCGCCAAGCGTATTGCTCG
>CAZONP010000318.1:0-2783 GCA_964581155.1 uncultured Candidimonas sp.
TGTGCACGGATATCGTGCGCGACACGGGCGCCGCCCTGCTGTGCATCAGCCACCATCCCCAGGAACTCGTCCAGATAGTGGATCGATGCGTCCTTCTTGCCTCCGGCCAATTGCAGTCCTTTGAACCCTGACGCCATGACTTATCCCATCCTGCTGACCTTGCACTTGTTCGCCGCGCTGATGTTCATCGGCACGGTTTTTTTCGAAGTCTTGATACTGGAAAACGTACGCAAGCATGTATCTCGCGAAGTCATGCGCGCACTGGAAATTGCCATTGGCAACCGGGCGCGGCGCCTGATGCCCTGGGTCTTGCTGGTGTTGTACAGCGCCGGCGTCGGCATGGCGTGGTTTCATCGCGCCGCCCTGGCCCATCCCTTCCAAAACAGCTTCGCGCTGCTGCTGACGATCAAGATCGTGCTCGCCCTGAGCGTGTTCGGCCACTTCCTCACTGCCATGACGCTACGTAGTAAAGGGCGCTTGAACGCCGGCCACTTCCAACGCATACACCTGAGTGTCTTCTGTCATATGGTCGGCATTGTTTTGCTGGCCAAAGCCATGCTTTACCTGCATTGGTAATGCGTTCAAGAACCTCCCAACGAGAAAGAAACATGTTCTTCACAGTTCCCGTAATTCGCCGGCTTGCCCTGGGCGCGGCCATTTGCTCGCTGTCGCCGCTTGGCGTCCACGCCGAGCCAGTCAACACCCTGACGCCCGTCGTCGTCGTCGGCCAGGACGCCGCAACACCACTACAGCCCAGCGTAAAAAAGGAAAAGCAGCGCCTGAAGCGCGTACCCGGCGGCACCAACTTGATCGAACCGCAAAAGGAAGTGCGGCTGGCCACGCTGGGCGATGCGCTCAATCACCAACCCGGCATCATCGTCCAGGAATTCTTTGGCGGCATTGACCAGCCCCGGCTTAACATCCGCGGCTCCGGTGTGCAAAGCAATCCGGTCAATCGCGGCGTACTGCTAATGCAGGACGGCCTTGCGCTCAACGAGGCCGATGGTTCCTTCGTCATTGGGTTCCTCGAGCCGCGCAACAGCTCGCTGATCAGTGTCCGGCGTGGCGCCAACGCGCTTTCGGCCGGCGCCACAACGCTGGGTGGGGAACTGGATTTTCAGTCGTTGACGGGGACACAAAAAGACGAAATCGGCTTTGATGGAGGCAGCTTTGGCCGGCTTGGCATTCATGGCGCCAAGGGCTTCGAGAACGATCAACTGGACGGCCGCATTAGCTTCAGCCACGACAAATCCGATGGTTATCGGCACCACGCCGCATCGGAGCGCACGCAATTCCAAGGAAACTTCGGGGTGCGCAATGGAAATTTCGAGAATCGCACGTACTTGTCGTACACAGATCTTCAATTCGACATTCCCAACGTCATCTCAAAAGAACGCCTGAACAATGACCCGCGCAGCGTCATGGGCGACTACCCAGGCGACGGCGTGAATGTCTACAACCGGGATCCCAACCGCAAGTCGCGTCAGTTCCGGCTGGCCAACCGCAGCTACTGGGGCACCGACGACTTGAACCAGACCCTGGGCGTCTACTGGCAAACCGTCGACGACACCTTCACCAGCCCCGAGACTTCATCTCCCACCACCGGCAATACCTATGGCGCGCAATGGCAGCTGCGGGGCAAGCTGGGCACGCTGGACTACCGCCTGGCGCTGGATTGGGCGCGCAGCGACATGGACCGGGAGATCTATGCCGTGACGCCCACTGGCGCCCGGGGCGTACGCAGCGGGGATTACGACCTGCACGCCGAAAACCGCAATGCCCTGCTAGGCCTGGAGTGGCATGTTGGCCCGCAGTTCAGCCTGGTCGGAGACATCAAATACACCCAGGCCATCCGCAATGCCGGCAGCCGCGACCGCGCCGCCAAGCTTGACCAGGACTGGTCGTATTCCACGCCGCGCGTCGGTGCTATATGGACGCCTTCCGATTCCATGCGCCTGTTCGCCAACGTAAGCCGCGGCAACGAAGCGCCCACCTACTGGGAGATTCTGCCCGGAATGGCACCTCTGGGTCCGCAGCGCCTGAACTTGCAACGCGCCACCACCTATGAATTGGGGGGCAGCGGGACGCTGGGCACCGGCGCGGCGGCGACAAACTGGGATTTAACGATATATCGCAGCGATGTCCGCGACGAGTTGATGGCCGTAAGCGGCGCCAATGGTACGCTGGCAGGCGTCTACAACTACCGCGGGCGCACCCGCCACCAAGGCTTGGAAGCGGGACTGAGCGGCAGTTTGCCGGCGCCCGGCGCAGGCGCATTTGATTACCGCGTAGCGTACACCTATAGCGACTTTCACTTTCGTGGCGGCGAGTTCGACGGCAACCAGATCGCCGGTGTGCCCAAACATCTGCTCAGCGCCGAGCTGATGTATCGCATCGCGGGCTGGCGCTTCGGACCCAACGTACGGTGGCTGGCATCCAACACTCCCACTAACCATGCAAACACAGCCCGCACCCATCAAGACGCCTATGCCATCTGGGGACTGAAGGCGGCGTACCAGCACGACAAGCACTGGAATGCGTACCTGGCGGCGGACAATCTGTCGAACCGGACCTATGCCAGCGCCTATGTCATTCGCAACACCGGCACGCAAGCCATGCCCACCTTCCTGTCAGGCAATGGCCGCAGCGTGTCCGCCGGTATCAACTATCGGTTCTAGGCACGGTGGGTAATGACGCATAATGGGAAACTCGGCAACCGTTGCCATAGTCCCCGGAGGCGTCATGACTGAAAAAGCCACAACCGTACTCATTACCGGAGCCAG
>CAZONP010000319.1:0-2775 GCA_964581155.1 uncultured Candidimonas sp.
GGTTGTGCATGCATAGCCAACTGCCGCGTACGGTCGGTGTTCAACTGGACCTCTTGCGCCGTATTCAGCAGCATGCGATTGCCTTGCGCATCGGCCCATTGATGCGTGGGGCCACCAAAGAAATGTAGCTGAGTGGTGTGTCGGGTATTGCTCTGCTCGTCCATGTTCGGATGACGCGTCGCTGAAAATGCCGCATAGCGACTGGCATGCATCGCCTGCAAGTTGATATCCTGTAAACGGCCAAGCCAGGAGATGGCGGACCATAATGCGGTCAAGGCCAGTAGGACAACCAATCCCTCGACCATGGCCTGGCCCTGCTGCGCTTCCACGTGCAACGCGTCAACGTGCGATGTGATAGTCACGGCGCACCTCTACCCACGACAACGCTGCCTGCCTGTGGCGCAAGCCGAGCCTGCCAGTAAGGATGGAATGCATTGGGCGCCTCGACTCTGCCATCCATGCGCGCCTGCGGCCGCATGAAAAAGGTCTCGGCTGCGCTGCGCGTATGCATGGTAAGACCCTGAGGACCTTCACGATGCAGGCTTACTCCAAAATAGAGCGGTTTGCCTGCGGCATGGGCACTGGTATCGAAATAAGTTGGCAAGCCCCCGCCGTGCCATTGCTGCCTGCTTACCGCCGCACGCGAATTTGCCAATGGATTGGCGTCGCCGGTGGCGATGTCCCATTCAGTCGATTCCTTTACCCACCGCCAAAAGTCCTGATCGCCGAAATTGTCGGGCGGATGGTCGGAATGGGGCTCCGTCATGGTCTGGGAGGCGGCGCTGGGTATCCAGCCCCAGCCCATTGCATATTCGCGGTAGTAGCAGCCTATCCATTGATTCGACCTGACCGCATGATATGACTGCGTGTCGATAGACTTCCAAACGCCGGATGCGTCCAGCTCTGTACTGCCTCGGCGACGCAGTTGATGGCGCCAGCTTGGACAACGAGGATCAACCGTCCATGGATTAGACATCGTGTCGTTACGCGGTCCCAGAAACCCATATAACTCGCTGACACCCTGGATAAAAGGCCGCAGCCGTTGCTCTGCGGAATACCGTTGCAGAAAGCCCGGGAGCGTGTCGGCGACTACGCGAAGATCATGGCCATGTTGCGGCGTTGAACCGGGATAATTGGCGGCCAGGACGGCTTGCATTGCCGCCATGCGGACTTGGCCAAGGCCTTGCGCAATATCGGTCTGGACAGTGGACAATACATCGCGAACTACGGCGTCATGATCCGAATAGGCGCGGGCAAGCGTGCCGCCGCTGTCGGACTGACGTTCGAAGCCGGCCGCCCGCACTGCGGCCGCATAGGCCGCGCCATGTGCCGGGCCGAACATCATGGCCACGACGTAAGCGGGGGGGTCGCCTATCATCAGCTGACGGGCTTCGGCACCGCCCAACGACGCCCACGATCCCAATGTGACAAGGTGCGCCATGGCGACTTGGTGCCCGACGTGAGCCCGATTGATATAGGCCAGCATATTCAAGGCGCGCGCCTGGACCAGCGCGCCGCTATAGGCGGCGGCATCGAGCGAATGCAATTGCCGCGACTTGGCGGCAACGACCTGCCCCGTGTCGAAATAACGAATAAAGACCAGAATGGCGGTGCCCATGAGCAGCATGCCAAGCACCAGGGCTTGGCCCTGTTGCCTGGCGGCAGTGCGACAAGGCGCGCCTGGCGCGGTCATTGTGCCCCCGCATTGCCGGTAAACGACTTCAGGGTCTTGGCCGCTGTTTGCGCTGCGGCCGCCTCCGCCGCCGTCTGGGCCATGCGCGACTGCTCAGTCCCGTCTTCTCCCGCAAGCTCTTTTGCCATGGCTGCGGTTTGCGAGCGCACCACTTGACCGAAAAGTTGATAGACGGCAATGGCAGCCACAGCAACCAGAGCCACGACAATGATGTATTCCGTCATGCCTTGCCCGGCCTGCCGGTGGCGTCGGTTGCGTTGGTTGCGCATGTTGCTCTCCTGGAAATAGATCAGGATTGCAGTGTCGCGCCGGCAGGATTACCGCACAATTCGGAGATGCCGACGTGGTCAAAACCAGCAAGGCACCGCGCTTGCGCTTCTCACGCGGGGGCCACGAACAGTGTGGACCGGCTTAAGACTATGCAGCCAAACTGGCACAGTCAATGACGAACCGATATTTCACGTCGCCCTTGAGCATGCGCTCGTAGGCGTCATTGATCTCTTCGGCCTGGATTAGCTCAATGTCTGCGACGATGCCGTGTTCGGCGCAGAAATCCAGCATCTCCTGCGTCTCGGGAATACCGCCGATCAGCGATCCCGCAAGACTGCGGCGCTTCATGATCAGGCCGAACACGCCTGGTGACGGGTGCGGCGTGGCGGGAGCGCCCACCAGCGTCATCGTGCCATCGCGTTTAAGCAGCGCGACGAAGGCGTCCAGATCGTGTGGTGCCGCCACCGTGTTGAGGATGAAGTCCAGGCTATTGGCGTGGGCATCCATTTCCTGCTGATTACGCGAGACCACCACTTCGTGTGCCCCCAGGGCCTTGGCCGCAACACGCTTGGATTCCGACGTGGTGAACGCCACCACCTGGGCGCCCATGGCGCGGGCCAGCTTGATGCCCATGTGCCCAAGGCCGCCGATGCCGACGACGCCCACCTTCTGACCCGGTCCCACTTTCCAGTGGCGCAGCGGCGAATAGGTGGTGATCCCGGCACACAGCAGCGGCGCCACTGCGGCCAGTTGCGCCTCGGGATGACGGATGCGCAGCACGTAGCGCTGGTGCACGACAATTTTTTGTGAGT
>CAZONP010000320.1:0-2757 GCA_964581155.1 uncultured Candidimonas sp.
ACGGGCAAGCTGCCCGGCTTTGAACAAGGTTACCGCTTCGCCACCGAAGTGGAAATCGAGACCACCTTCGGCTGCGTACCCGGTTATCTTGGCCCCATCAATCCGGCGGCGCCCGTTACCGTAATCGCCGATCCCACGGTGGCCAACATGAGCAATTTCATTTGCGGCGCCAACGAAGAGGGCTTTCATTACACCGGCGCCAATTGGGGACGGGATCTGCCCGAGCCACAAGTCGTCGACTTGCGCAATGTCGTCGCCGGAGACCCGGACCCCCAAGGCGGCCACCTTGCCATACAGCGCGGCATTGAGGTCGGGCATGTCTTCTTCCTGGGGGACAAGTACTCCAAGGCCCTGGGCGCTAGCTTTCTGGAGAACGACGGCAAGCCGGCGTTGCTGCAAATGGGTTGCTATGGAATTGGCATCAGCCGCATCTCGGCCGCCGCCATAGAACAGAGCCACGATGACAAGGGCATTATCTGGCCCACGTCCATTGCGCCTTTTGAAGTCGTCATTTGCCCCATGGGCTGGCATAAAAGTGAAACAGTACGCAACACAGCGCTGGCCCTTTATAACGAACTCAAGGGCCGTGGGGTGGACGTTATGCTCGACGACCGCGACGTACGGCCGGGGATCATGTTCGCGGATTGGGAGCTGATTGGCGTGCCCGTCCGCGTAACCATTGGCGACCGCGGACTAAAGGAAGACATTATTGAAATTCAGGCCCGCCGTCACGAGGCGGCGGCGAAGATACCAGTCGGACAAGCGCTCGAGCATACGATCGATTTGTTGGCAACTTTGTAGGACGACCGGATGTCACACGACTTAACCAATGACATGCCGGCCGACACCGCCGACGGCGTATCGCGCCTGAATATTCGCGTATATTACGAGGACACTGACGCCGGCGGCGTCATGTACTACGCCAATTACCTGAAGTTTTTTGAACGAGGCCGAACGGAATGGCTTCGGCGCCTGGGCGTCGACCATTCCGGCGTGGCGGCTAAGGATCATCGTCTGTTCGTGGTCAAGAAGGTTGAAATACAATATCGCAAGCCAGCCAAGCTCGATGATTTTCTCGACATTCGAAGCACCATCGTCCGCCTGGGCCGCGCCTCCATCGTGTTTGCGCAAAAGGCCTTTCGCGGAAGTGAACTGCTGTGCGAAAGCGATATCCAAGTATGCTGTGTCGATGCCACCACGTTTCGCCCCATCGAGCTCACTCAAGACCTTCGAACCCTACTGCAAAAGGCTCAGAACTAACCATGCAAGCCACTAGCGACCTGTCGCTGATTACTCTATTGCTTGATGCCAGCATTCCCGTGCAATTCGTGATGCTGGTACTGCTCGTGATCTCCGTTCTGTCATGGACTTACATCTTCGGAAAAAACGCCACGCTCAAGCGCGCCAACGAACAGACCCGTCGCTTCGAAGACGATTTCTGGGCCGGCGGCGATTTGTCAGTGCTGCAGCAAGCCGTGGCTACCCGCCGCGCCGAACATGGGGCGCTGGCACGGATTTTCGATGCCGGCATGACCGAATTCGTAAAAGCGCGCCGGAACAATGGCGGCGGCGAGGCCATGCTCGACGGCCCACGCCGCGCCATGCGCGCCACTTACCAGCGCGAAATGGATAGCCTGGAGTCCCACTTGAATTTCCTGGCGTCGGCCGGTTCCGTAAGCCCATACATCGGCCTGTTGGGCACCGTATGGGGCATCATGCACGCTTTCATCGGCTTGTCGTCCATGCAGCAAGCCACGCTGTCTGCGGTGGCTCCGGGTATTGCCGAAGCCCTTATCGCGACTGCCATCGGCCTTTTCGCCGCCATTCCCGCCGTTGTTGCCTATAACCGGTATACAAACGAAATCGACCGCCTCTCCATTCGGTTCGACAGCTTCATCGACGAATTCCTTAATATCCTGCAACGGCAGGTGCGCTAATGCCGTCCGTGCGTGGCGGCAGCCGCCGCAATCGTCGCCTGAAGAATGACATCAATGTCGTGCCGTATATCGACGTCATGCTGGTATTGCTCGTCATCTTCATGGTGACGGCGCCCATGATCACGCCGGGTATCGTCGAATTGCCATCGGTGGGAAGCGCAAGCGAAGTCACGGCCAAGCCGGTGGAGGTGCAGATCAGCGAAGACGGCACAATGTCGCTGCGAGTGCGCGATGCAGGCAGTGAATTCCAGAAGATAAACAGCCAGGACCTGGTAACCGAGGTGCAGTCGCGGATTTCCGCCGACACGCCGGTGGTCATCGCTGCCGACGGACGCGTGCCTTACGAGGCTGTGATGAAGGTAATGGATCAATTGCGCAACAGCGGTGTGAGCCGCCTGGGCCTGTTGGTCGACCAAAAGTCGACTCCCACGAACACTTCACAACAATAAGGCACCCGGGATCCCCGGCTGCAGCGATGGACCAGACATCACGCAACTGAATGAAGCAAAAAAAATCCCATAGCGGCAAAGTGAATCAACGAACCCCCGAGCAGCATGACGAGCGGCGGGGGCTACAGTACGCCCTGGGAATCCATGCGCTACTGCTGGTGTTCATGATTTTCGGCTTCATGGCTACGCCCAGCAACCCTGATCCCGTGCAAGTAGAGCTATGGACCGACGGTACTACGCCGACCGGCGCCGAGCCGGAAACCGATCCCGAAACAGCGGACGAGGCAGAGCAAACGCCGCCGGAGCCGGAACCGGAGCCCGTTCCCGAGCCCGAACCGGAACCCACGCCGCAAGAGCCGGCGGAGCCGCCT
>CAZONP010000321.1:0-2737 GCA_964581155.1 uncultured Candidimonas sp.
GTGCGCGGAGCGCCGTCGACCATAAAGCTCCAGTCGACTATGCGGCCCGTACGGCCAGAAAAATAGTGCACGGCCCGATGCTTATGCAGGTCATCGATTGTGGCTGGCTCGCCGTATCGTTCGATGTATGCCGGAGCCGCGCAAGTCACGCTCTCGAACGTTCCGATTCGTTTGGCCACCATGGTTGAATCTTGAAGTTCGCCCACCCTGATCACACAGTCCACGGCTTCCTGCACCATGTCGACAGGCCGGTCGCTCATGCCAATGGCAAGTTCTATATCTGGATAGCGGGTGTGAAAGTCGCAGAGCGCCGGGATCAGAATGAGCCGGCCGATAGACGGCGGCGTATCTATACGCAACCGCCCGCGCGGTCCTCGGGTGACATCATGGAATGACGCCTCGGCGTCTTCCACGTCAGCCAGTATCCGGGTGCAACGCTCATAGTACGCCGCACCGTCGGGTGTAAGGCTGACGCGCCGGGTAGTCCGATTAAGAAGCCTGACCTGCAGTAGGCGTTCCAGGCTCTGGATTGTTGTGGTAACCGTGGCCCGAGGCATCCCAAGGCCCTCGGCTGCCAAGGTGAAGCTATTGGCCTCTACGACCCTGGTGAAAACTTGCATGGCCTGAAATCGATCCATGATGTGCTCCGTGCATTGTTTGGATTAGGCGAACAGTGTTGGCGAAATGCCTGTATTTATCGGTTTTCCGAAAGAATCAATAATACATCTACTTTTCCGCCATTCATATCGACTCAGAGGATCATCATGCAATTGCTACGCAATCGCTACGTCGTATCGCTTATTGTTTTAGGCGTGTTCGTGGGCGGCATCTTTGCTCTTAACGTGGATGCCATCGAGTCCGCTACGCCGGCAGCTACTGCGCCACCCGCTGCGTCCGTGGATGTGGCCATGGTCGCCAGTCATAAAATCACGGACTGGCACGAGTACTCGGGCCGACTGGAGGCCGTGGACCATGTGCTTATCCGCCCCCTGGTGTCAGGCACGCTTACCTCCGTACATTTCGAGGACGGCGAGCTCGTGCGAAAGGGACACGTGTTGTTCACGATAGACCCGCGCCCGTATCAGGCGGCGGTGGATCGCGCCAAGGCAAGCGTTGCGGCCGCCCAGGCTCGGGCGGCATATACGGCGACGGACCTGGCCCGTGGCAAGCGTTTACGCGCCAACAACGCTATTGCGCAGCGCGATTTCGAAACCAAACAAAACGCATCGCGCGAAGCCCGCGCAAATCTTCTGGAGGCGCAGGCGGCCCTGGCTTCCGCCGCGCTCGATCTTGAGCATACCCGCGTTGTGGCCCCTATTTCGGGCCGTGTCTCGCGTGCTGAAGTCACGCAGGGCAACGTAGTGAATGCCGGTCCAGGCGCCGCCCCCTTAACGTCGCTGGTTTCCATATCCAGGATGTATGCCTCTTTTGATCTGGACGAACAAAGTTTTCTGAAGTTTGTTCATCCGGCTGGCGCCGACATGAATGCCGCCGTATTCCTGGGGTTGGCCAACGAGCGCGATTTCCCGCGCAAAGGCCGGCTCGCGTCGGTGGATAACCGACTGGATAGCGAATCGGGAACCATACGGGTTCGGGCCATTTTCGATAATGCCGATGGCACCCTGGTGCCTGGGTTATATGCACGCGTCAGGCTCGGAGCCGGCCAAGCCAGGGACGTGGTATTAGTCGACGAAAAGGCCATAGGTACCGACCAGAACAAGCGCTTTGTGATCGTTGTCGATCAGGACAACAAAACCGCATATCGCGAGGTGCAGGTAGGGGCCGGCGAGCATGGATGGAGAGCCATCGAGGCTGGACTGCAGGCTGGCGAGCGCATTGTCGTGAGCGGTTTGCAACGCATACGGCCCGGTGATCCGGTAACGCCCAAGCAGGTCGCGGCGGTGGCTGGTCCGCAGAACACGGCGCGCGATGCCCTCGCACGCGTGGCGCAAACCGCCGACAACTCTTAAGCGAATGGCAGTCATGTTATGAACATCTCAAAATTCTTCATCGATCGGCCCATTTTTGCTGGCGTGTTGTCCGTACTTATTTTGCTGGCCGGCAGCCTTGCGGTTTTCCAGTTGCCAATTTCGGAGTATCCCGAGGTCGTGCCTCCGTCTGTCGTCGTGCGGGCGCAATACCCCGGTGCCAACCCGAAAGTTATTGCCGAAACCGTCGCCGCACCGCTGGAGGAGTCCATCAACGGCGTCGAGAACATGCTGTATATGCAGTCTCAGGCCAATAGCGATGGCAACTTGGCCGTGACCGTCAATTTTCATTTGGGCATGGACCCGGACAAGGCACAGCAATTGGTTCAGAACCGCGTGTCGCAAGCGCTGCCACGCTTGCCGGAGGATGTTCAACGACTGGGCGTTACGACGGTAAAGACGTCACCCACGTTGACAATGGTCGTCCACCTTATTTCGCCTAACGATCAGTACGATGTGACGTACTTGCGAAATTATGCGGTGCTGAACATTAAAGACAGGCTTGCCCGTCTATCCGGCGTAGGAGAGGTGCAAGTATGGGGTTCGGGCAACTACGCCATGCGCATTTGGCTTCATCCCCAGAAAATTGCGCAACGCGGACTTACTGCAGCCGATGTCGTGGCAGCCATTCGCGAACAAAATGTCCAGGTCGCGGCAGGGGTGATCGGCGCCTCGCCCACAGCAACAGATGTCCCCCTGCAACTCTCGGTCAATGCGCGGGGACGCTTGCAAACCGAGGACGAGTTCGC
>CAZONP010000322.1:0-2721 GCA_964581155.1 uncultured Candidimonas sp.
GGCATCCCGTTGCGGCGCGCGTGTTATGCAGGCCTGATTGCCCCGCTCTCCGACGAGGCCTCGCTGGTGGCCGCCATGCGCGACCTGGTCGATCTAAGCTTCGCCTGATCCGGCGAAGGCGCAACCATGGCCGAAGCTGAAGACGTCATCACAGATGCGGCACGCCACGCCACCATATTCGCGCGCAATATGTGGTTGCGTCACCGCCATGCCCCCAGTGAACCGAAACTCATTGAATTGGCCGATGTCGCCGAACGGCTGGATTTGCTTATTGGGATCGTGTTCGGCGCGCGGTATCCCTTAAAAACCGCTCAGCCGCCGGCGCGCCGCACCTTTTTGGCAAAACTATTACGCCGCAACGACTTGCCGCTACCCGCTTCGGCCGTCCCGTCCACTGACGGCAAGGCACTGTGGCTGCCAACTCACTTCCAAAGCACCGACTTCGACCTTAGCCTGACACGCTTTCGCACCGTGGCACTGCAGCAGGCGATGCGAGCGCAAAGAGGCAGCGCCAAACTTGCCGGCACACTGCATACGCCGCTGGAGGCCGATCTTTACCTGCTGCTCGAAGCGCGGGCCGCCGATTTGGCGCTCGCGCACATGCTGCCCGGTCTTGCGGATTCCCTTGCGTCATTGCGGCGTTATGCGTTGGCGCAACGGCCTCGAGTGGATTCGCTCTCGGCATGGCACAAGGCTGCGGAAACATTGCTGCAATCCATGCTGCATGACCTGCAGGGCGGGGCGGGGCTGACGGAGGCGACTGCATGCGCAACGCCGGCCGACTCACGGGCCCTTGCGACGGAATTGGCGGCACGCCTTGCCGGCATTGATCCGGCTTCGCCAAAATGGGGCGCCAGCGCGTTCATCAAGGATATCTGGACGGGCGAATTTTTGGCGCCTTCAGCGTTGGCCTCATCCTATAACAGCATAGACGAGCCGGATGCGGACGATTCCGTCACCCTTCCCCGAAGCGCCAAACTGCCGCGCCGGCCCAAGGTGCGCGAGGCCGTCGAAGACGAGGACGATGATCACCAGGGCGTATGGATGGTGCAGTCGGCGCAGCCCATCGAACACGCCGAAGACCCGATGGGCATGCAGCGCCCCACTGACCGGGACGACCAAACGCCGGCCGAGGAATTCGCCGATTCGCTATCCGAATTATCCGAAGCACGGCTCGTGTCCACGCCGGGCAGTCCAAAAGATATTTTGATGTCCGATGACGCGCCCGACGGCCACGCAACGAACGAACCGCAAATGCGCACCCACGGCGCGACCAAGGTGGTTTACCCGGAATGGGACTATAGGGTCAATGCCTATCGTAGCCCGGGCGCAACCGTACATCTGCTCGAACCCATCATCGGGCCGCTGGACTGGGTGGAGCAGACATTGGCCAAACATAAGGCCATACTGCAACTGATCCGCCGGCGCTTCGAAATGTTGCGACCCGAACGCACACGACTGCGCCGACAGCCGGAAGGCGATAGCATTGACCTGGACGCCTATATAGAGGCTTTGTGCGACAGGCGCGCGGGCCGTTGCATGCCACAAGGTTTGTATGAAACGCAACGGCCGGGCAAGCGAGATATGGCAATCATGCTGCTGGTCGATATCAGCGGCTCCACTGATTCGTGGGTGTCGTCCAACCAACGGATCATCGATGTGGAGCGCGAGGCGCTGCTTCTGGTCTGCACTGCCCTGGAAAGCCTGGGCCAACCCTATTCCGTCCAGGCCTTTTCCGGCGAAGGACCGCATGGCGTCACGGTTAGCGCCGTGAAGCAATTCAATGAACATTACGACCAAATGATTTCACAGCGCATTGCCGCATTGGAACCCGAACGATACACGCGCGCCGGCGCCGCCATCCGCCATGCCGGCGCGCTGCTCATGCGCGAGCCCGCACCCAACCGGCTGCTGCTCTTGTTGTCCGACGGCAAGCCATGCGACGCTGACGACTACGAGGGCCGTTACGGCATCGAAGACATGCGTCAAGCCGTGAATGAGGCCAAGCTGCAAGGCGTATTTCCGTTTTGCCTGACGATAGATCGGCAGGCCGCCGACTACCTGCCTTATGTTTTTGGGGCCGGCCAGTATGCCCTGCTGCCCAAACCCGAACTGTTGCCGACTGTGCTGCTGGACTGGATGCGACGCTTGTTGTCGTCCTGAGCGACACGTTCAGGCCCCAAATCATCCTCCAGGCAGCTTCGACATTTGTGATCCCGGTGCCAGGTTTTCGCCAAGAAAGTCCAGAAATGAACGCACGGCCGGTATGAGCCCGCGCCGAGTAGGGAACACCGCATGGACGATACCAGGCCGCGGCGCCCAGTCGGGCAGGATGCGCACCAGGTCACCCCGAGCGATCTCCTCATGGCACATGTAGTCGGGCAGCACCCCAATACCCACGCCTCCCACGACAACGAATTTAAGCGTAAAAAGATCATCAACAATGAATCCAGGGCGATGCGTGATCTCGTATTGCGCACTGTTGGGTCCGAAAAGGTGCCAGACGGCCCGTCCATCGGTTGCCGACATTGCCACCGAATCGATCACCGATAAATCGCTGGGATCGATGGGCATGCCTTGCCGTTTTATCAGTGACGGACTTGCAACCAACAAGGCTTGGGATAACCCCAGGTGCTTTACGACCAAACTACCGCTATCGGATACCGAAGCGCGCACGCGCAAGGCCACGTCCACGCCCTCTTCGATCAGGTCGACGACCCG
>CAZONP010000323.1:0-2703 GCA_964581155.1 uncultured Candidimonas sp.
GCGTCGACCACGAACAGCGTTTCAATCGGCTTGAGCAAGTCGTGCAGCGCGCGGATTTCGCGCATCATGGCGTCATCGATGCCCAGGCGACCGGCCGTGTCGACGATAAGCACGTCGTAATGATGGCGCTTGGCGTGATCCAGCGCGTTGCGGGCAATGTCTTCGGGCTTTTGGGAAACGTCGGACGGCAGGAAGTCCACTTTGACCTGGCCGGCCACGGCCTTCAACTGCTCGATGGCGGCCGGGCGGTACACGTCGGCGCTGACGACCAGCACTTTCTTCTTGCCGCTCTTGCGGCCGTGCTGAACGTGGCCGCCTTCGCTAAGCCACTTGGCCAGCTTGCCGGTGGTGGTGGTCTTACCCGCGCCCTGCAAGCCCGCCATAAGAATGACGGCCGGCGGCTGCGCGGCCAGCGACAATTCGCTGGCATCGGGGCCCAGGTCGCCACCCATAAGGGCGGTGAGTTCTTTGTGAACGATACCGACCAGCGCCTGGCCGGGGTTCAGGCTGCCCACCACGTCCTGCCCCAGCGCCCGTTCCTTCACGCGGGCGACGAAGTCGCGCACCACGGGCAGCGCGACGTCGGCCTCGAGCAAGGCCATGCGCACTTCGCGCAGCATGTCCTGGGTATTGGCCTCGGTCAGGCGGGCTTCGCCCCGCATGGTTTTAACGACACGGGAAAGACGGTTGGTCAGATTGTCGAGCATGACAGTGGTTTCGCTTAAACTAGTTGATCTTTCGGTATCCGGACTAAAATGCTCCGGTTGGGGCTTGCCCTGGACTGTATAACCAGAACTTAAGGGACTATGTCTGCAGGCATTGTATTTCACTTGCTGGCCGCACTGGCGTACGCCGTGCTGGCCTTTACGCTTTGGCGGCCATTAACCCAAGGCGGCGACAAAGTCACCACCGGCAAAATCCGCCATATGTGCCTGGCAGGCGCCATTGCCTTGCACGGCGTGGGCCTGGCCTTGGCCATACTGCCCGACCACAGCCTATACCTTGGGTGGGCGCTGGCCTTGTCGGTCGCCATCTGGCTGGGCATGATTGTGTTCTGGCTAGAGAACCTGGCGAGCCGGATCGACGGCCTGCTGCTTATTCTACTGCCTTCGTCCGCCATCGCCGCCGCGCTGGCGGCCGCCTTTCCCTACGGCCACCTGGTGGCCCACGCCAGCAACCAGTGGTTGCGGGTGCACCTTATCATTGCCCTGATGGCCTACGGCCTTATCACCGTGGCCGCCCTGCACGCCATGCTGATGACGGCGCTAGACCGCCAGCTGCACCGGCCCATTGAACAAGCCGCCAACCGCAGCGTCATGGGCCGCGCACTGGACACCATGCCGCCCCTGCTCGTCCAGGAATCGCTGCTGTTCCGCCTGATCTGGATCGGCTTCACGATACTGACGCTTACCGTCATCACAGGCGCCATCGTGTCCATGCGGCTTACCAACGAGCTGCTGCCCATGGACCATAAGACCGTATTCACTATCTTGTCGTGGCTCACCTTCGGCACTCTGTTGCTGGGCCGCCATCTGCGCGGCTGGCGTGGCCGCATCGCCCTGCGCTGGACGCTGGCCGGTTTTGCCTTCCTGCTGCTGTCTTACAGCGGCAGCCGTTTTGTGCTCGACGTCATTCTGCAACGAGGCTGAAGTGGGAAAAGTTCTATTCTGGGTAGTCATCATCATAGGCGCCCTGCTACTGGCCCGGGTACTGGCGCACCATAATGAAAATAACCGGTCCGGCACGCGCGAACCGAAGCAGGCCAAGCGCCGGGGCGCCCCGCCCCTGAAACACCCGGAATCCATGGTGCGCTGCGAACACTGCGGCATACACATGCCGCGATCCGAAGCCGTGCTCAGCGACGGCCACATCTGGTGCAGCCAGGAGCATGCCAAGCTTGGCGTGCGCCAGTGAAGCTCACGCTGGACCGCCACGGCTGGCTACGCCCGCATGCGCACGTTGTGCACGCCCCCAGTCCCAATCACGACTTGCGCCCGGCCGGGGACGACGCCTGGCTGCTGGTCATTCATAACATCAGCCTGCCACCCGGCGTTTTCGGCGGCACCGAAGTAGTCGACCTGTTTCTTAACCGCCTGGATCATGACGCCCACCCGTGGCTGGCGCGCCTGCGCGGCCTGACCGTGTCGGCGCACTTTTTCATTCGCCGCGACGGCGGCATTGTGCAATTCGTCTCCACGCAGGAACGCGCCTGGCACGCCGGCGTATCGTCCTTCGACGGCCGTGCGCGCTGCAACGATTTTTCCATTGGAATAGAACTGGAAGGCACGGACACCGTGCCCTACACGCCCGAACAGTACCGGGCGCTGCAGGCGTTAACGCCCGCCTTGTGCGCCGCGCATCCCATCAAGGCCGTGCGCGGCCACGAACACATAGCCCCGGGCCGCAAAACCGACCCCGGCCCCAGTTTCGACTGGGGCCGCTACGGTCGTGACAACGGGTGGCTGCGGCGGCAGCTGCCGCCGACATAAGCGCTGCTTAGCGCCAATTAAGCGTTAAGCCGCCGTGTTCAGCAACAGGCGGTTCATGCGCTTGACGAAGGACGCCGGGTCCGACAGGCTGCCGCCTTCGGCCAACATGGCCTGATCCAGCAATAGCAACGCCCATTCGTCGAAGTCGGCATCGGCCGCGCCTTGAATGCGACCCACCAGTGCGTGTTCCGGATTGATCTCCAGAATAGGCTTG
>CAZONP010000324.1:0-2681 GCA_964581155.1 uncultured Candidimonas sp.
GGCAACGATCACGCCGTAGACGCCAATGGACGTAATGGCCATGACGTACAACAGACCGGCATTCACGTTGGCCAGCACCACGTCCGGGCCGAACGGTATGACGGCCCAGGCGGCCAGCGCCGGCATAAGGGTTACGACCGGAGCCAGCACATACAAGACCTTATTCGACTTGGACGGCAGGATGACTTCTTTGGTCAAGAGCTTGAACACGTCGGCGAACGGCTGCAACAGACCGCGGTAACCAACCCGGTTGGGGCCCCGGCGAACGTGCATGGCGCCAATCATTTTGCGTTCCCAATACGTCAGGTAGGCAACCGACAGGATGATGGGCACCGCAATCACCACGATCTTGATCAGCGACCACACCACCAGCCAGGCGGTTGGGCCCAATAGCTCAGTACCGAACGTGGTAATAGGATTCAACCATTCCATTACGCACGCTCCACGGTCAGTTGGCCAAAGCCGCTACCCAATGCCACGGTTTCTTCGAAAGCGGTGGGGACACGCACGCATCCGGGTGCGACAGTGTCGTCAAGCAAGGCCGGAAGTGTGATCTGGCCTTGCGCGGAACTGATACGCAAGGGATCGCCGGATTCCACGCCCAGCTGAGCCAGCATACCGGCGGCCATGCGCGCGCGCGGCGGCTGCGATGCGGGCGTTGCCTGCAAGGGCTCGGAACGGCGCACCAGCGCATCGCTACGGTATATTGGCACGTCGGTCACGCGTTGTATGCCGTCGATCCTGGCGCCCAAGCCCACGCTACTGGCGTTGATGGCATTGGACAAACGCCCGTCGGTGCCGTCGACCATAATGCTGTCGCGCACGGATTCGGAGGTTTCATCGTCGAACCCCTGCAACTGAAACAGGTTGCCAAGCACGCGCAAGACTTTCCAGGCTGGACGGGTATCGGCAAACGGTGCGGCCGCGCCCTTGAAGCTTTGAGCGCGCCCTTCGGCACTGACGAATGTACCGGAAGTTTCGGTGAACGGCGACACGGGCAGCATGACATCGGCCCAGGCCTCGACCGCGGAGCGGTACGACGTCAGCGCAACCGTGAAGCCGGCCGCCTTCAGGGTTTCGACGGCGCGCGCGCCGTTGTCGGAATCCATGGATGGTTCGGCATGCAGGACCAGATAGGCCTTGAGCGGCTCCGCCAGCATTTGTTCGGCGCTAAGCCCGTCTTTGCCAGGGATGGCGCCGGCCAGATAGCCGCCCACCGTATTGGCACCGGCGGTCAGGAAACCGAACTTGGCACCCAACGCGTTAGCCAGTGCCGATGCGTTGGCCGCAATAAGCGTCGCCTGATCCGATGCGGTGGCCATGTTGCCCACGAAGATGCCAACGCGCTGGCCCGAAGCCAGGCTGGCGGCGATGGCTTGCGCCGCTTCGCCGGGCTGCACCTGCGCGAACGCTTGTGGAACGGCCTGTTCTTTTGCGTTGGCAAGTGCCACCAGCACTTCGGCCAAGGCGTCGGGAATCGCGCTGGGGGCGACGGAAATTTTGTCGAATACCGGGAACAACGGATCTTCCGTGCCCGAATCGATGAACGACACCTGCGTGCCGTGCTTGGCCGCCTGGCGCAGGCGCTGGGCCATCAAGGGGTGATCTTTACGCAGGAACGAACCCACGATAAGCACGCGGTCCAGGTGGGCGAATTCGGTAATGGGCATGCCCAGCCAAGGCGCGCCCGACAAGGCCTGATCGAAGGAGGGATCGATTTGGCGCAAGCGGAAGTCGACATTTTCAGAGCCCAGGGCACGCGTCAGGCGCGCCAACAAGGCCAATTCTTCGACGGTGGCCGTATGGCTGCCGATGCTGCCGATCTGTTCGGCGCCGAATTGTTCGCGCACCGTGTTGAACCCTTGCACCACCACTTGCAGTGCGTCGCTCCAGGAGGCTTCGCGCCACTGGCCGTCTTCGCCCTTGATCATGGGATGAGCCAGGCGGTCTTCCGTATACAGGCCTTCGTAGGAGAAACGGTCGCGGTCGCTGATCCAGCATTCGTTCACGTCTTCGTTTTCGAAGGGCACGACGCGCAACACGCGGTCCATCTTGGCCTGCACGACCAGGTTGGCACCCAGGCTGTCGTGCGGGCTCACCGAACGGCGGCGCGCCATTTCCCACGTGCGGGCCGTGAACTTGAAGGGCTTGGAGAGCAAGGCGCCGACCGGGCACACGTCGATCATGTTCCCCGACAATTCCGATTCCACTGCCTCACCCACAAAAGTGGTGATTTCCGCGAATTCGCCGCGATTGACCATGCCCACTTCCATGATGCCGCCGATTTCCTGGCCAAGGCGTATGCAACGCGTGCAATGGATGCAGCGCTGCATGCCGTCGGTGGAAATTAGAGGGCCCATGGACTTGGCCGTGACGACGCGCTTGGGTTCCTGATAGCGCGATGCCGAGGCGCCGTAGCCGACGGCCAGATCCTGCAACTGGCACTCGCCGCCCTGGTCGCATACCGGGCAATCCAGCGGGTGGTTGATCAGCAGGAATTCCATGACGCTTTTCTGCGCGGCAATGGCCTTGTCGGAACGGGTATGCACCACCATGCCGTTGGTAACCGGCGTGGCGCACGCGGGCAAGGCCTTGGGGGCCTTTTCGACGTCGACCAGGCACATGCGGCAGTTGGCCGCAATGGAGAGTTTCTTGTGATAGCAGAAGTGCGGCACGTAAAC
>CAZONP010000325.1:0-2670 GCA_964581155.1 uncultured Candidimonas sp.
TCCTGCATGGTGTTGCGCCAGGAATAACGGGTCTGGCCACCGCCGTGGAGCAAGACGACAGACGGCAGATGCGGAGCACCGCCTATGTCGGCCGCCAGACGGATGCCGTCGGAGGCGATGTATGAGCGTGAAGTAATTTCCATGGGGTCAATCATACCTTCCGGTGACGGGCGCGGCGCGGTTTGGAGCGCAAACTCCGGCAACATTATTGGTAGAATGGCCTTTTTTTTCGCCACCAATCCTTCGGGGTCAACGGCCAAAGCGCACCCCGAGATATATGTCCAAATTCCTGTTCCGCGTTGACCTGCGCCGCCTTATCCTTTGGATGTGCCTTTTTTTTGTATTTCTGGCCTTGGGCAACAGCCTGCATGCGGCTTATCAAGTCCAGCGTGGGCTACTGCTTCAGCACAGTCTGGACACGAACCGCACTTACGCTGAAAGGCTGGCCCGTGTAACAAACTCGTTCTTTGAATCGTCTGCACAAGCTCTTGAAGCGGCTGCACTGGACGTGACTGATAGTCGGCTGGACCTTGTTGTCGCACAAAAAGAGCTCGATCAACTGGCCAGCGTTACTGACACTTTCGACGCCCTTATTGCCGTCGACGTATCCGGCAAAATATTTGCCACCAGGCCAGCCAGCGTCTTCCCGTTGAACGCCGACCTACAGGCGTCGCAGGCCAGGCAGTTGCTCAATGCGAAAGAAGCCACCGTTATTAGCGGTGCCTTCAAGGGGCCTGACAACCGCTGGCTTAGTATCATCGCCCATCCCATCTTTTCGCCCGATGGCGGCTATGCCGGGTTTGTCGGCGGCGCGGTGCACTTGCAAGGTGGCAGTGCTTTGCAAAACGTCCTGGACAAACTTCACTATTTGGACGGGTCGTACTTCTATATCGTGGATGGGCAAGGAACGGTCGTCTATCATCCGCAACTAAGCCTTATCGGGTCTTCGTTCAAAGCCATGAAGCCTGTACAGGCAGTGTTGCGCGGCGAGGCCGGAACGCTACGCACGAGTGATGAGCAATCCAATGACCTGCTTGTCAGCTATGTGCCGATACCGTTCGCAAACTGGGGCGTCATCGCCCAGCGGCCCACCGATATCGCGCTATCCAACATTGATCAGCTGTTTCTTAAGACGTTCTACTATTCATTGCCGGTGTTTCTTATTAGCTTGCTGGCCATTTGGTGGTTGGCGCGTTTTATTGCCCGTCCATTGCATGAACTGGCAGAAGTTGCAGCTAACCTGGATAACCGCGTCAACTTCTCTCGTATCCGCTTCATTAAAGGCTGGTACATCGAGGCAGCCATGATTCGAAAAGGCCTGATGCAGGGTTTTTCCGCAGTGGGTAGCCGAATCCGCAAGCTTCACCGGGAAGGAACAACCGATCCGTTGACCGGTGTGGCCAACCGCCGAGGATTGGACGCTGCCATTGAAAATATGATGGTGGCAACGCAAAACGTGGCCGTAGTAATGGTCGACGTCGATCACTTCAAGGCGGTCAATGACCAGCATGGCCATGCCGTTGGCGACGAAGTCCTGAAAACCCTTTCCGCCATCATTATGGCTGAAGCCCGTGTTGAAGACGTTGTCGCCCGCATGGGCGGCGAAGAATTCGTTATCTTATTGCCTGAAACAGGGCTTGACCCGGCAAGGCGTTTTGCGGAACGATTACGATCCACCATAGAACAGACTTACTTTGATAACGTAGGAAACGTGACCATTTCCCTTGGTGTTGCCGGCTATCCCGCACATGGCGCCGACATCAACGACTCGCTGGTTCTGGCCGACGCCGCGCTTTACCGCGCAAAGGCGGCCGGCCGCAATTGTGTACACGTGGCGTAGCTTGTTTCTTGCGGACCGCTGCGCCTTCTCGGGCGCTCACCCTACCCACCGCGCATCTGTTGCGGCGTTTCGCCGAAGGCCTCACGGTAGGCCCGCGTTACCCGCGTCGCGGATATGGTTATTCTGGGAAATTGTAACTTATGTAAAGGAAAGCGATTTCGCCCCTTTGCATGATAGCGCCAAGCGGTGCAGCAGATAAGGGCGGAATATAAAATACCCCCATGAGCCGAATGTCCATGCGGATTTCAGAAGGCACCTAACTCACAAATACCAATAATAATGAGCTTGTGTTCCGTGCGACAAAGTGACCCACTACGGATGCCCCGGAATTGGTCATTTTCGAAGGAGAGACTGGACAAGTGGAAGTGCGGCTGGAAGGTGAGACCATCTGGCTTTCACAGGCGCAAATGGCAGAGCTGTTTACGACCTCAACCGACAACATCAGTCTACACCTGAAGAATATTTATAAGGACAAAGAATTGCAGGAAGATGCAACTACCGAGGATTTCTCGGTAGTTCGTCAGGAAGGCCGCCGACGGGTACAGCGGCAACTCAAGCACTACAACCTCGACGCCATCATTTCAGTAGGCTACCGCGTCAACTCGACCCATGCCACCCGCTTCCGCCAATGGGCCACGGGGGTACTTAAAGAACACCTGACGCAAGGCTACACCCTGAATCGCCAGCGCTTCGAACAGAACGCCGTCGAACTGGAAGCCGCCCTCACCCTTGTGAGTGCAGCCCTTCGATGGATCATTATTTCGGGCTCGCCATTGTTCTCATATCAAGATGACCGATCAAAGGCTGAAGGCGCTTCTGCACCACAAATA
>CAZONP010000326.1:0-2668 GCA_964581155.1 uncultured Candidimonas sp.
ATGAACTTGCGGTCATCATTCAGGACGGCCTGCGGCGCATGGTCGAGAACCAGGAAAATGTTTACTACTACATTACCGTCATGAATGAAAACTATCCGCAACCGGGCCTGAACGCCGGCGACGAGGAAGGCATCATTCGCGGCATGTACAAGTTCAAGTCGTCGCCTGCTTCCGATCTGCGGGTGCAGCTCATGGGCTCGGGCACGATTCTGCGCGAAGTCCTGGCCGCCCAGGCATTGCTGGAGAGCGACTGGGGTGTGGGCTCAGACGTCTGGAGCATGACCAGCTTCACCGAGCTGCGTCGCGATGGCCTTGACTGCGAGCGGCACAACATGCTGCACCCAGAGGAAGCCAACGCACGCTTGCCGTACGTGGCCCAACAACTTAAAGACACCACCGGCCCCATCGTTGTCTCCACTGACTACGTAAAGGCCTATGGCGACCAAATTCGTCCATACATACCCAAGGGCCGTGAATTCAAGGTACTGGGTACCGACGGCTTCGGGCGTTCCGACTTCCGCTACAAATTGCGCGAACACTTCGAGGTCGACAGGCATTTCGTCGTGCTTGCGGCGCTGCGCGGCCTGGCCGATGAAGGCCGCCTGCCGCTGGCAAAAGTCGCGGAAGCCATCAAAAAATATGGCATTAATCCAGAAAAAGCCAACCCGCACCACGCCTGAGGGGGACGAGACATGAGCAACAGCAACGAAATTACCGTGCCGGATATCGGCGACGTCAGCGAAGTCGACGTCATCGAAATAATGGTGTCCGAAGGGGACACCATCAGCAAGGAACAAAGCCTCATCACCGTGGAGTCGGACAAGGCGTCCATGGAGATCCCCGCGTCTCAGGCCGGCGTGGTGAAGTCCATCAAGGTGAAAGTGGGCGACAAAGTAAAGGAAGGCTCAGTCATCCTGGAAATCACGCCTGCGGGCGAAGCCGAGCCACCGCCCGCGACGAAAGCCGCCGCGAAGCCGGAAGCCCAGTCCGCCAAGCCCGCGGCTGCCGCTGCTGTGTCCTCCAGTCAGAATAAGATGCAGGAAGCGCCGGCGGCCAAAGCACCCGCCCAGCCCACGCAGGCCTCGGCCGCTCCAGTCATGGTGGCGGTGCCCGATATCGGCGACGCAACGGATGTTGAAGTCATCGAAATCATGGTTGCCGTCGGCGACACCGTTACGGCCGATCAAGGTCTGATCACCGTCGAATCGGACAAGGCGTCCATGGAAGTGCCATCTTCCCATGCCGGCGTGGTGATCGCCATAAAGGTAAAGCTGGGCGACAAGGTCAACGAGGGCAGCGAAATCCTTGAATTGCGCCCCAGCGCACCGGCCACCGAAGCGCCCAGTGAGCCTGCAGCGGCAGAATCGGCCGACACGCGGCAGGCGGCTTCAGAAACGCCGCAAGCCCCCCAGGCACAGGCTCAAACCCCAGCCCCGGCAGCCGCTGAACCGCCGCAGACGCTGGGTGCCGCCGACACGCTGGCGTCTATTCCGCCACAACGATCTTCACCCACGGCGGCATTTTCCGATGCCGACGTCCCGCCGCGCAACCTGCCGCATGCATCGCCATCGGTGCGCAAGTTTGCCCGGGAGCTTGGCGTCAACCTGAGCCAGGTGCAGGGCTCCGGCGACAAGAACCGCATTACCCAGGACGACGTGCGCCAGTACGTAAAGCAGGCCTTGGCAATGGGGCGGGGCGCCGTTGCGTCGACCGCCAATGCCGAAGGCGGTCTTTCGGTTCTGGGCTGGCCTAAAGTGGACTTCGCCAAGTTTGGGCCGGTGCAGTCCAAGCCAATGTCTCGCATCAAGAAAATTTCAGGCGCCAACCTGCACCGGAATTGGGTGATGATTCCCCATGTCACCAATAACGACTTGGCCGACATCACCGACCTGGAAGACTTGCGCCAGTCGCTCAATAAAGAAAACCAGAAAGCGGGTGTCAAAGTGACGATGCTGGCTTTCCTGATCAAGGCAGTGGTCGCGGGGCTCAAGAAGTTCCCGGAGTTCAATGCCTCGATCGAAGGCGATAACCTGGTGCTCAAACAATACTTCCATATTGGCTTTGCCGCCGATACCCCGAACGGACTGATGGTGCCCGTCATTCGCGATGCCGACAAAAAAGGCATCATGGACTTGGCGGCCGAAACTGGTCAGCTTGCGGCGCTTGCGCGCGACGGCAAGTTGTCGCCGGCGCAGATGCAGGGTGGTTGTTTTTCCATATCCTCGTTGGGGGGCATAGGCGGGACAACCTTCACACCGATTATCAATGCGCCCGAGGTGGCCATCCTGGGCGTATCGCGTTCGTCGCATCAGCCCGTGTGGGACGGCAAGGCGTTCCAACCCCGGCTGCTCTTGCCGTTGTCGCTTTCCTACGATCACCGAGTCATCGATGGCGCGGCGGCAGCCCGTTTCAACGCTTACCTGGGCAGCTTGCTGGCCGATTTCAGACGCATTGCGCTATAGGAGCACCGAATGAGCACTACTGAATCAGCGCAATACGATTTGCTGGTCCTTGGCGCGGGCCCCGGCGGCTATTCCGCCGCCTTCCGCGCGGCCGATCTCGGCTTGCGCGTCGTATTGGTCGAACGCTACGCCACGCTGGGTGGCGTTTGTCTGAACGTCGGCTGCATACCGTCAAAAGCATTGCTGCATACGGCGGCGGTCATGGA
>CAZONP010000327.1:0-2656 GCA_964581155.1 uncultured Candidimonas sp.
AAGGTTTCGGCCAATTTGGTGGCATAAACCGCGCCTTGCAGGCGCAGCAAAGGCGACACGTCAGCCGGCGCGGCCACGACGACCGAACGCTTCAGGCCTTCAGGCCCCAGGTTGTGTTCGATGAATTCCTTCACTTCGCGGCCGCGTTCGCCAATAAGCCCGACCACGATGACGTCGGCCTTGGTGTAGCGGGCCATCATGCCGAGCAGCACACTTTTACCCACGCCGGAGCCTGCGAACAGGCCCATGCGCTGGCCGCGTCCGACGGTCAATAAGCCGTTGATGGCGCGCACTCCCACGTCCAGTACGGTGTCGACCGGTGCGCGTGTCAGCGGGTTGATGATTTGCGCGCCCAGTGGCGCGGCGCTGACGTCGGTTAGGGGCCCCAGGTCGTCCAGCGGACGGCCCGCGCCGTCCACAACACGGCCCAGCAAGGCGTTTCCCACCGGCAAGTGGCGTGACAACACCGTGGGCGCCTGCAGGTCGGCCAGAGGAAATAGCGGCAAGGGAATGCGGCCCTGCACGTCGGCCGGTATGGGCATGACCCGTGCGCCGGGGGGTAGGCCCGAGATGTCGCTTTGCGGCATCAGGTAGAGCGTAGGGCCATGAAAGCCCACGACTTCGGCGTCCGCCCAATGGTTTTGCCCGGGGGAGATTTCGATCTTGCAGGCGGCGCCCACGGCCAGCCGCAAGCCCGTGGCCTCCAGCACCAGGCCGGTGGCCCGTGTGATCCTGCCCGTGACGAGCCAGGAGTCAACCGCCGCCACGCGCCGTGCGCCTGCTTCGAGTTGCGTTTGCCAGCGTGCGGCCGCCGTTGGAAGAAAGTCGGCGCCCTTGACCATTACGCGCCTTCAGTGTCGGCGGCGGCGTCGTGGCCCAGCGCCGAGGTGACCCGCTGCCATCGCGTCTTGAGCGTGGCGTCGATATTGCCAAGGGCGGTTTCGGCCAGGCATCCGCCGCGTTCCACCGCCACGTCGGACAGCAAGCGCCAGTGATTCAGGCCTGCATCGCTTTCCAGGTATTGCTGTACCAGGTCCAGGTCGGCCGGGTTGACGCGCAAAGTGAGGACGGATTCGTTATCGGGATCCACATGGGTGATGTCGCGAATCAGGTCGAGCATTTTTTCAGGCTGGGCGTCCAGGGTCGTGCGCAGCACTTGCTGGGCGATGCGCACGGCAAGCGACAGTATGGCTTGACCCATTTCTTCCTCGACCGAGGCAATGGCGCCGACGCAGGTATTGGCTAGTGCCTGGATCCGGGTGGCTTCCTGTTGCGCTTGTTCGCGCCCCGCCGCATGCCCGGCCGCGTAGCCCGCGTCGTGTCCCGCAGCGTAACCGGCCTGATGGCCTTCCTGCGTGCCCGCCGCCATTCCCTGGGTATGGCCGGCGGCATAGCCCTCCGCGTGGCCGCTTAATTGTGCGGCGTTGCGCAGACGCTTGATCTCGGCGTAAAGGTCGGGGGTTTCCGGTGCGACTTGCTGCGGCGCGCCCAATGTTCTGGCTGCCAGAGACTTGGCGCCTAATCCACCACCGCCCGACGGACCGCCGCCCGACGGATCGCCGCCCGACGCCTTTCCGTGCCCAGGTTTACCGGAGGAGGCCGCATCGATCGACGCCATCTCCCAGCGTTTCCACACATCGGCGGCGGTGGCGGCCAGCGGTTTATTAGCCATCACACATACTCGTCATTGCCAAGACTGCCCAGCGTGAACTGACCTGCTTCAGACAGCTTGCGCGCCACTTCCACAATGGCTTTCTGTTCTTCCTCGACCTTGGACATGCGCACCGGACCTTGCGCATCCAGGTCGTCGCGCAGCATTTCGGCGGCGCGATTGGACATGTTCTTGAAGAACTTGTCGCGCAGTTCCTCGGGCGCGCCTTTCAGGGCAATGGTCAGCGACGCGGTGTCGACTTCCTTGAGGATGAGCTGGATGGCCGTGTCTTCGATGTCGGCCAAGTTCTCGAATACGAACATCTCGTCGACGATGCGCTGCGCAAGGTCCGCATCCAGCGCTCGCAGGCTGGCGACCACGGCTTCTTCTTCCGTCGTATTCATGTAGTTAAGAATTTCGGCGGCCGTGCGCACGCCGCCCATCTTGCTGCGCTTGGCACCCTGGCCGGACAACATGTCGTTGAGCACATCGGTCAGCTCGTGCAGGGCGGCAGGCTGGACGCCGCCAAACGTAGCGATGCGCAGCATGACGTCGTTGCGCAAGCGTTCGTTAAGCAGGGCAAGCACCGCGGAGGCGCGATCCCGTTCCAGATGGACGAGAATGGTGGCGATGATCTGAGGGTGTTCGTCGGCAATTAGTTCGGCCACGCTGTTGGCTTCAAGCCAGTTCAATGCGTCGATGCCGTTGCCGGCCTCGCCGCCTTCCAGGATGTCTTCGATCAGGCCTGCGGCCCGGTCATTGCCCAACGCCTTGTTCAAGACCGACCGGATGTATTCGTCGGACCCAAGGGTCACGGCCATGAACTGATCGGCTTCCTGACGGAATTCTTCAAGCACGCCGTCGACATCGGCGCGGGTGACCTGTTTAAGGCCGGCCATGGCCGCGCCTACCAGTTGTACTTCCCGCGCCGTTAAATACTTGAAGACTTCGGCGGCGGCATCTTCACCCAACGACATCATAAGGATGGCGCAGCGGTCCATGTTC
>CAZONP010000328.1:0-2636 GCA_964581155.1 uncultured Candidimonas sp.
TCAAGACGCTATACGGCCTGACCAACATGTTCGCTTCGACAGCCACCCCCGAAACCATTGCGGGCTGGCTGGTGCTGCGCGCCGAGGCCAAGCTCGGCCTGCGTTATGCCGCCAGGGCATGGCAGGCGTTGGCTCCGCGCGACGATGTCGAATCGATAAGAAAGGCACTGGTAGCCACGCAAATCGGCCTGGCGTCCTGGCAGGCGCGGCAGGATCCGCAGGCGGATTTGTTGCGTGTTGTGGCGGGCAGCCTTACCGGCAAGCCCGGTCTGCCGTCGTTGACGGTGGTGCCCGGCGTGCTGAAGCTGTTCGCTCTGAAGGAAATGATGGCGGTTTAAGGACAGGGCGGCCAAGGGAAGGGCACCATGTAAGAGCCTCATGTAAGAGCGCCATATAAGTGGGCGCCTGTCGGCTTAACCGGCCTTGATTTTCCTGGTGCTGCCCTTTCCGCCCGTTTTCGAGCGGCCGCTGGCGTCGTACAGCCCGCCGACGCCGGCCAGACGGCGCAGCGTATCCAGCGTATTCTGGTTATGGGCCAGGAATGTATTGATGATGATGCCGTTGGACGCGTTCAGCTCGGAAGCCTGTTGCGCATGTTCCAGCAGGGCATTCTTGGGCGCCAACAAGACAGTGTGTTCGGCAGCGGCCGCTTCCAGCCCGGCCAGGTCCGCGTTATAGCCCAGCATCATCAGCAGGCGCTCGCGCTGTTCGGCAACGGCGGCCAGCTGGTCGGCGCACATGTTCTTTTTTTCGGTCGTGGCGCTTAAGCCGTCGTTATTGCCGGCGTCGGTCAACACGTGTTCTTCGGCTTTCAGGATTTCGATGAAGTCTTGCACCAGGCCAATTTCCTGATCGAGACAGCGTTGCAGCGCAAGCAAAGTGGTGGGCATAAGGCGGTATTACTTCAGAGTATTACTTCAGCAGATCCCGAACACTGGCGATCAGGCCATCGGCAATGCGGCTCGGGTCGATTTTAAGCTGGCCCGAAGCCAGGGCGTCGCGGATTTCGTTGACGCGCGCCACATTGATGTCGCCTTCTCCGCCTTGCAGGCCGGCCAGATGACGGGCAGCGGCGCTTAGGCCCACCGTGCCCTTGCCTGCGGAAGACGCGCCGGACGAGGGAACGTTCGCCTGGTTCACGCCATCGGCACGCGAGCCGGCAACATTGCGGGCGGCTGGCGTTTTCAAGGGGGACGATGTGATTTTCAAGGCGGTCTCCGGGGTAAAACTGGAATCTAGTGTACTGCTATCGTGCCTGTTTTACGGCTGGGCGCCGGCAAACTTTAGGTAAACCCGCAGTTTTTACGCAAACTTACCGGTGATCCAAGTCTTGTTACATAACCTGCACTGTCGTGGCATCGAGCACTGTGCCGGTCACGATCTGGCCGGAACTGGTTTTTATTTGAATTTGCGAGCCAGGCGATCCGCCCTGCATGGCCTGGCCTTCCCCCGTGGCGACGAAGCCAATGCCGCGCACTTCAGTGCGCACCATTTGCCCGCGCTGCACGGAATTGGGGTCGCGCAGGGCGCCCGACTTTACCGTGGCTCCGGCCGGAATGCGTTGGGTGGCGATGTAGCCGATGGCCTGGCTTGGGTCGAAAACTACTCCCCGGGACAAGCGCAAGACGTCGCCTTCGCGGCCCGTCAGATCGCTCAAACTGATCGTGTCGCCCACCTGGATATCCCGATTGGCCACATAAAAGTAGCCCTGAATGCTCAGGTCCGCCTGCACATAGGTGGTCCAGGCCTGCGGTGCCGCACAACGCACGCCCACGGTCATACGTGAACGCAGGCGTTGCCCGCTGGTAAGAAAGGGCTGTAGCTCATCGCAGGGGGCTTGCCGCGTAATACGCGGCGCCCCGACGGTGACCTGGGGCGAACCTGGGTAGCTGCTTGCCTGAGTAATGATGAATTGCTCGACTTCTGCGGCCACGATGGCTGGATCTTGCACCGGCTCCTGTACCTGTTGCGCTGGCGCGCTTTGGGCTAAGGCGGGAAGTGGCATGAGGAAACTGCTGGAAAACAACGCGGCCGTGGCCAAAAACTTGAGCATGACGTCATTCTATATAAGGCGGTAGCGCGGCATCCGGGGAATTGGCCGACAAATGGTGGCTTAATTCAAACTTTAGGCCTGACAAGCCGCCATTACTATTCTGGTATACGAACGGCGAAAGACCGTGGTTTTGGTCCAGTGCCTGCGGACATGCGCAGCAGGCATATTATTACCTCGCGAGCGGCAAATGATCGATCGGATCGGCGAAGACTTCAGTTTTTATCAAACAGCTATCAATCTGCGGCAGCAACGCCAGGAAGTGTTGTCGGCCAATATCGCCAATGCGGACACGCCCAACTACAAGGCGCGCGACTTCGATTTCGGGTCCGTCTTGAAGGAAGCCATGGCCGGCGGCAGCATGCGTCTTCCAGACACCCAACTGGCCTTGACCTCGCAGCGCCATATTCCCGCCCAGGCCGTAAGCCCCGATCCCGCACAATTACTTTACCGCCAGCCCTTGCAGCCCAGTCTTGACGGCAACACAGTCGACATGGACGTCGAACGGGTCAGCTTCGCGGACAACACCATGCGTTATCAGGCCGACCTGATGATGATCTCGTCACGTATTAAAAGCATGATGGCG
>CAZONP010000329.1:0-2618 GCA_964581155.1 uncultured Candidimonas sp.
GGCGCTCGGCGTCGCCGCGCAAGGCATCCTGCACATAGCCGCCACCTTCCGGTACCCGTGAGAACACGGTCTGCAGATGGGTCAAACGCCCGTCGCCAAGCCAGTGCTGGATTTCCGGGCCGAAGTAGAAGTCCCGCGCGGGGTCGCGTCCACCAAAGTAAAGGTACATGGGGACGCGCCGGTCGTTGCGGCGAATGAAGCCCGCCAGTGGCGCCACGCCCGTGCCCGCCCCGATCAGCACCACGGGCCGCCCCGTGCGCGGCAACGCGAAGCCAGGGTTGGGCCGGATGAACGCTGCGGTGTGGTCCCCGGGCTGCAGGCTTAGCAAGTACGTGGAGCATTGGCCGCCTTGCACCTGGCGTACACAGATTTCCAGGAACCCGTCCTCCCAGCCCGAGGCCAGCGAGTAGTAGCGCGGTACGGTAGAGCCGGGCGGCGCGATGCCTACAAGGTCGCCCGCCGCAAAACGTGCCAGGCCGTGTCCGCGCAGGCGTTCGATCCCGCTCTTTGCCGGCCACGTAAAGCGCAGGACTGCTGTGGGTTGTCCCTCCCACCCGGCGTAATCCTGACGCATTACGAGCGTGAGCGGGGTGGTGGCTGGTACGCGCGCCACATAGTCCAGCACCAGGGGCTCGCCCAGGGCCAGCGCCAAAGCTCGGCCCCAGCGCGCGAACTGTTGACTCGATTGCTGGTGTATGCGCTCCAGCGGCAGTAGCGCCGGCCGGCCCTGTGCACGCAGGGTTTGCTCCAGCGCTTCGGCAAAAGCGCAGAAGGCCGGGAACTGTCGGTCGCCAAAGCCCAGCACCGTCACAGGTACGGACCGGCCGCTCGCGCCGAGCTTTGCGATGCGCTCCAGCGCGTGGCTGGCGTGGGCGGGAGCCTGACCCTCGCCATAGGTTGCCGCAAGTACAAATACCTGTTGCGTGGCGGCGGTGATCTGGAAATGTTCCAGTGCGCAGGTGTGCACCCGATGGCCGTTTCGGCCTAGCGCGTCATGCAGTGCCTGGGCAAAGCCCCAAGTGCTTCCGCCTTCGCTGGCGACGAAGACGAGCATGTCGGCCTGTGCCAGCGGGCTATTCCCCGCGATGTGCGGCGCATGGCGGCGCGCCTGCCACCATATGATGACGCCCGACAGCCAGAACAGCGGCACGCTGGCGCCAACGAGTGCAAGCACGACGGCCCAGGCCCAAGCCCCTTCGCCCGTATGCAGTACCACGGCCCAGTCGTAGACGCGCTGTGCCAGGGTGGTGTCTTGCCAGGCCAGCGTCTGCCCTGAGTACTGGTCGATCCAGCCTTCACCCTGGCGGGTAGCCACCTTCCAGGTGTCTGTAGGGTCGTTAGCGTCAGGAAAATTCAGCTTGCGCAAGTCCTGCATGGCAAGGCTTTGCAACATGGAGGGCTGCGCCACATGCGGGACTGCCTGACCCATGGCTACGGAGATCACGTCGGGCTCGGCTCCGGCATCCAGCTCAACAAATCCCAGGGTCGACGCGCTCATGGTCAGCGCCGTGAGCGACGTAAGGCACAGTACTGCGAGCATCACCCGGCCTGTTATCACGTGGATGCGCTGCGCGAGCGAGCCACGCACCCGTGCCGCCAGCCGCCGCCAGCCGCCCATGCGGCGCAGCAGCAGGACCAGAGCCGAGATGCAGATGACCCCCATCGCCAATGCAATGCCCGCAGCACCCCAGCGTCCGGCGTCGTCGAGGAGCAGCGAGCGGTGCAGGTTCTTCACCCAGCGCGGCAGTGCCGAAGGCTGCCAGGCGCCCAGCACGCGACCATCGGCTGCGTCTACGTAGGATGCCCGCGCCTGGTCGCCGTCAAAGCTGAAAACCACGATGGCACCCGAAGGCAGGTGTCGAATCTCCTCTGCGCCTGGAATGGTGCGCGTCACGCGCTCCACCAGCGTGGCCACGGACAGATCCCCCGGCGCGGCCGGCGCCTGCAGGGCCTGCTGCACCGGATCGAACGCCAGGATGGCGCCGGTGATGCCCAGTACCACGGCCAGGGTGCCTATCGTCAGGCCCAGCCAGCGGTGGATTGCCTTCCAGTCCATGCGCCCGTCCTTTACTGCAGTTGGATGGTTAGTGCCTGAACGTATCGCTTGCCGGGCTGCGGCTTGCCGGCGTTGTCGGTGGATAGCGGTATGCGAACATCCGACGGACTGTCGCGCATGTCTTCTACCGCCGCGTCGATGCGGATCTCGTAGCCGGCGTCAATCAGTGCATCGGCCAGGTCGGCGGTGACCTTCAGCGTACGTCCGGCTCCAACGCTTGCGCCGGTCACGCCGGCAAGGCGCTTGGGGTCGCCCCGTGAGAGATTGTTCCAGTCCGAGAGATGCTTGTAGTACTTGGCCTTGCCGCCCGCCACCCAGAGTGTGCCCGCATACGCCCCTTTGGCGTCGGTCAGGTAGGCAGCCAAGTAGGCACCGTCGCCGCCGTAATCCTTGAGTTGAGCGGTTAGCGTGACCTGGCGGCTATGCGCCAGGGTGGGAGCGGCCAGCGCGCAGGCGGCCAAGGTGGTCAGAAGCAGTTTTGACATGGAGACTCCAGTGGGTGCGGGATTAGTCGATCTGGCCGCGTGGCGCGGTGCCGGATGTAAACGGGGATAAGGGTGCG
>CAZONP010000330.1:0-2611 GCA_964581155.1 uncultured Candidimonas sp.
TGCACGAGCCCAGCGGGATCATGGTGCGGTCCAGCGCCAGGTCCTTGTCGGCCAGGCCACGCAAGTAGCGCAGCATGTCGGTTTCGGACTGAATACGGCTGAAAATGGGATGCGAAAGTATGGGCGACACGCGCAACGATGCTGCCGGGATACCGTGGGCTGCGGGAAGCGCGCGCGTTGCCGTCGTGTCCCACGAAGTGCCCAACGCCTGCGCGAATACGTGCAGCAAAGCGTCTAGGTCGGCGGGGGTTACGGTTTCGTCCAGCGAGATCGACAGCTGGCTTGTACCGACCTGTCGCAAATTGATGGACGCTGCCTGCGCGGCAGTGACGATGGCCAGGGTCTTGTCACCGGTGTCGAGCAACAGCGTGTCGAAGTACGTGGTATTGACGACGGCAACGCCAACCTGTTCCAGCGACTGGCGCAAGTATGCCGTCAAATACGCCACGCGCTCGGCAATCTTCCTCAAGCCGGCCGGGCCGTGCCACACGGCGTACATTCCAGCCATGACCGCAAGCAGTACCTGCGCCGTACAAATGTTGGACGTGGCCTTTTCGCGGCGGATATGCTGTTCGCGCGTTTGGAGTGCCAGGCGTAACGCAGGCGCGCCTTGACTGTCTTTCGACACGCCAACCAGGCGACCCGGCATATTGCGCTTGTAGGCGTCCTTGCAGGCCATGAAACCCGCGTGCGGACCTCCGAAACCCAGCGGCACGCCGAAGCGCTGCGTTGAACCGATGGCGATATCGGCGCCCCATTCGCCGGGGGGTGTCAGCACCGCCATGGCCAGCAAATCGGTAGCCACCGCCACGATTGCACCCTTGGCATGCGCCGCTTCGGTCAGTGCCTGATAATCGACGACGCCGCCCAGGCTATGAGGATACTGCAGCAAGACCCCAAAGCACTCGGGCAAGCCGTTGGCCTCATCGCCCACCACGACGTCAATGCCTAGACCACCGGCGCGAGTGCGGAGTATTTCCAGTGTCTGGGGATGGCAGTGAACCGACGCAAAGAACACATTGCTTTTAACGCGCGAACCGCGACGGGTCAGTGTCATTGCCTCGGCCGCAGCCGTGCCTTCGTCCAGCAACGAAGCGTTGGCGATGTCCAGACCGGTCAGGTCGGCGACCATGGTTTGATAATTCAACAAGGCCTCGAGCCGACCTTGTGATATCTCTGGCTGGTACGGCGTGTATGCCGTGTACCAGGCAGGGTTTTCAAGAATATTGCGCAGAATGACATTGGGCACGTGCGTGCCGTAATAGCCTTGGCCAATGTAGTTGCGAAACACCTGATTTCGACCCGCAATCTCCTTGAGCTCAGCCAGGGCATCGGCTTCGCTGCGCGCCGGCGGCAGGTTCAGCGCCCCGCGCTTCAGGATGCTGGGGGGCACGACTTCCTTGATCAGGGAGTCCAGGTCGGGCGCGCCAATGGCGGCCAGCATCTTGGCCTGATCGGCTTGCCCGGGCCCAACGTGGCGGGGGATGAAATCGGAATGGGGGTCTAAATCACGCAACATAATCAACCTAAACGGAATAAGTTCGCAGCAAGGGCACTAAGCGGCCATGGCCATTCGCAGCCACGGCCGTTAAGCAAATTAGCCGGCGTTGGCAATGGCTTCGTAACCGGCGCCATCGAGCAGGGATTCGATGTCGGCCATGTTGGCCGGCTTGATCTTGAAGATCCAGGTATCGAAGGCCGCGTCGTTGATAAGATTGGGTTCATCGTTCAGCGCTTCATTGAACGCCACGATTTCACCATCGACGGGCGCATAAATGTCGGATGCGGCCTTGACCGATTCGACGACACCGGCCGTTTCGCCCTTGCTTAGCGACGCACCGGGGTTCACGTCGCCCACGAACACCAGGTCGCCCAATTGATCTTGAGCGGAGTCGGTAATGCCGACAGCCAGGAGGTCGCCTTCGACTTTTACCCACTCGTGCGAAGACGTGTATTTACGATCGTCAGGAAGATTCATTTAATTGCTCCGTAAGTGATAAGTATTCTGGTACTGCTGCGTGTCTGCAAATACTACGCGACAATCTGACCGTTGCGTACAAAGGGCATTTTGACCACTTGCGCCGGCAGCCACTTGTTGCGGATTTCAACCTCGACCGCGTCGCCCACTTGCACACCCAAAGGCAGACGGGCCATGCCTATAGACACGCCCATGGTCGGCGACATGGAGCCGCTGGTCAATTCGCCTTCACCCTGCGGGGTGCGCACCTTCATGTGGCCGCGCATCATCCCGCGTTCCAGCAGCTTGACGCCCACCAGCATGCGGTCGGGGGTATAGCCTTCGATGGCATTGCGGCCAATGAAGCTGCGCGCCGAGTCTTTGAACGACACAGTCCAGGCCAAGCCTGACACCAATGGGTTCACCTGCTCGTCCATTTCCTGGCCGAATAGATTCATCCCGGCTTCCAGCCGCAAAGTGTCGCGCGCGCCCAGGCCGCAAGGGCGCACGCCGGCTTGCTCGAGATCGCGCCAGAAGTCTTCGACTTGGGCGGCGGGCAGCACGACTTCAAAGCCGTCCTCGCCCGTGTAGCCCGTGCGCGCAACCAGCGTGTCCGGGGCAACCACCACGCCTGTGAAGGCCGACAGCGCTGCA
>CAZONP010000331.1:0-2610 GCA_964581155.1 uncultured Candidimonas sp.
GAAGTCATCGCCGAAGCCCGCAAGCAGGGCATACCCGAGAGCTGGTTGAAAGCCGCGCGCAAATCACCCGTTTACAAGATGGCGTGTGAATGGAAGGTGGCATTCCCGCTTCACCCTGAATACCGCACATTGCCGATGGTCTGGTATATACCGCCGCTGTCGCCCATACAGTCCGCAGCGGAAGCGGGCCGCATGCCGCACACGACATTCGGCACTAACGGCGTGATTCCCGATGTGGAAAGCCTGCGCATACCCGTGCGCTACCTGGCCAACCTGCTGACCGCCGGCAAAGAGGCACCGGTGGTGCATGCCCTTAAGCGGATGCTGGCCATGCGCGCCTATAAGCGCTCGGAAACGGTGCATGGCGAAACCGACACGGCGGTGCTGGAGTCGGTGGGGCTTGATGCCGCAACCGTTGAAGACATGTATCAGATCATGGCCATTGCCAATTACGAAGACCGCTTCGTCATTCCGTCCAGCCACAAGGAGATGGTGGAGGACAGTTTCAACGAAAAGGGCAGTTGCGGCTTCACCTTTGGCAATGGATGCTCCAGCGGGGTGTCGGACACTGGACTTTTTGGTCGCAAGCCCAAGGGAAGCGAAATTTTTATTGAAATGCCCAAGTCGCGCAAGAAACCGACTGTGGTCGCCAGGTGAACCAGGAGCCGATGATGCGTCTTTACCGGATACTTTCCGCACTGCTGGATTACCCCCAGCAAGATTTGCTCGATGCCTTGCCGGAAATCCGGCAAGCATTGACAGAGTGGCCGCAGGCCGCGCAATTGCTCGAACCGCTGACTGAATTTCTTGGCGCGGACGACCTGATTGCCGTCCAGGAAAACTACGTGGCAACCTTCGATCGCAATCCCGCTCATTCGCTGCATTTGTTCGAGCACGTGCATGGCGAAAGTCGGGACCGCGGGCAGGCAATGGTTGACCTGCTGGCGGAGTATCGGCGGGGCGGCTTCGAACCGAAAGAATCGGAATTGCCCGATCATGTGCCGCTATTTTTGGAATATCTCAGCCTGCTTGATTCGGACGGCGCCGAGGCATTGCTTGGTGAAGCCATTCACGTTCTGGCTGCGGTGGGTGACAGGTTGGGGCGCAACGACAGCCCTTATGCGTTGGTTTTCGCCGTGTTGCGCGGCCTGACCCGCGTAGAACCCCGAGCCCAGGCCGATCCGCCCGTGCGCGATATGGACGAGGCCATGGAAACCTTCGGCGTAGGGGCCGACGGCGTAGAGCCATTGTTACGCCAGTCGGTCGCGGGCGAGCACGCCTTGCGGTTTTACCCACGCGCCAAAGCCGGCTGATTAAAAGGAAAGAATCATCATGAATACGCTGCATCAGTTTGTTTTTGGTATTTACCCATATATAGCCTTATCGATATTCCTGCTGGGCAGTTTGCTGCGATTCGAGCGCGAGCAATACACCTGGAAAAGCGACAGCTCGCAATTGCTGCATCGCGGTAATCTGCGTATGGGAAGCATCCTGTTCCACGTGGGCATCATCGGCCTGTTTTTCGGCCACCTGGTTGGTTTGTTGACCCCGGCTATTGTTTGGGAAACGCTGGGCATTTCTCACAGCCTCAAACAGGCCGTCGCGATGGCAGCCGGCGGCGTCATGGGCGCCGTCTGCCTGGTTGGCTTGCTCATTCTGTTGCATCGCCGGGTAATCGATCCGCGTATTGCAGCGCGTACACGCACCGGCGACAAGATCCTGCTGGCCTGGATACTGGCAACGCTGGTGCTGGGCTTATCCACTATTGCCGTATCGGCTGGTCACATGGACGGCGGCATGATGGTTCAGCTTATGAATTGGGCGCAGCACATCGTCACGTTGCGTGGCGATGCCGCAAGTTATGTCGCCGACGCCCCTGCCTTGTTCAAGGCCCATTTATTCATGGGCATCACGCTGTTCCTGATCTTTCCATTCACCCGCCTTGTGCACATCTGGAGCGGCTTTGCTTCGGTGGGCTACCTTGGCCGGGCATGGCAGCTCGTGCGTCCGCGTTAGTCTGCGTTAGTCCTTACCTGCCTGTATTGTCCTGGAGTCCAGCATGGCTGTAATAGTGAACGATGTTGAATTGACCGATGCCGAGATGGCGGCGGAACTACCGCTGCATGCCGGGGCGCCGAACCCGGTCAAGCGGGCGACGACCACCCTGGTATTGCGCCGGGTCTTGCTTGACGAGGCGGCCCGGCTGGGCATTGTCAACCCCGACCCGGAGGCGGCAATCGAAATGCTGCTTGAAAAGGAAGTGCGGGTGCCGACGCCCGACGAGCAGACCTGCCGACGCTACTACGACCAGCATCAAGCCCGGTTCACAGTGGGTGAGTTGCTGGAAGCGGATCATATCTTGTTCCAGGTAACTCCCGAGGTGGATTTGGATGCGTTGCGGGGCCTGGCGCAAGATACGTTGGCCATGCTGATCGACGATCCGTCGCTGTTTGGGGAAAAGGCCAGGGCCTTGTCGAATTGTCCATCCGGTGCGGTGGGCGGTAGTTTGGGCCAATTGGCGCGCGGTGATACGGCACCCGAGTTCGAGCGGGCCATATTTGCCATGAGGGCCAATGAGCTGTTGCCACGCTTGCTGGAAACCCGTTATGG
>CAZONP010000332.1:0-2589 GCA_964581155.1 uncultured Candidimonas sp.
CGCAAACCCTTGTCCACTATGGCTTTGCTCGGTTATACCAATATTGACGCGGATATACAGATGGCCTATAAATGCTTCGGCAGTCTAATGTTTTACCGGTTGTAATCAAAAACACATAGCAAATAAAGCCAGGAGACAAAAACATGAAAAGCAGTCAGAAAGAAGGTAGTGCCGTAGTCCAAGCCAAATCGTCACGCCGCCAGTTCCTCGGTGGCGCCGCCGCTGGCACAGCCGCAGTTGCAGCCATGGGTTTCCCGGCTATTGTCAGCGCCCAAACGCCCGTCAATTTCCGCTTCCAAAGCACCTGGCCCACAGTCGACATTTTCCACGAGTTCGCACTGGACTTCGCCAAGAAAATCAACGACATGACAGGTGGCGAACTAAAAATTGAAGTCTTGCCGGCCGGCGCTGTTGTTCCCGCGTTTGCCTTGCTCGACGCCGTTTCCAAAGGCACGCTCGACGGCGGCCACGGCGTGCTGGGTTACAACTACGGCAAACAAAACGCCTTGGCGCTGTTCTCGTCGGGTCCGGCCTTCGGCATGGACGCCAACATGATCCTGGCCTGGCACAAATACGGCGGCGGCCAGGAACTGTTGGCCAAGCTGTATACCGAAATCGGCGGCAACGTCGTGTCGTTCCTAAGCGGCCCAATGCCAACGCAACCATTCGGTTGGTTCAAGAAGCCCGTCACCAAGACCGAAGACCTGAAAGGCCTGAAGTTCCGCACCAACGGCTTGGCCATTGACTTGTTCACCGCCATGGGCGCGGCGGTCAATGCCTTGCCAGGCGGCGAAATCGTACCGGCCCTGGATCGCGGCCTGCTCGACGGCGCCGAATTCAACAACGCCACATCCGACCGCCTGCTGGGCTTCCCCGACGTGTCCAAGGTTTGCATGCTGCAAAGCTTCCACCAGTCGTCGGAAACCTTCGAAATCATCTTCAACAAAGACAAATACAACGGCTTGCCCGACAAGATGAAGGCCATTATTGCCAACGCCGTGGAAGCGGCATCGGCCGATATGTCCTGGAAGGCGGTTGACCGCTACTCACAAGACTACATCAAGCTGCAAAAAGAAGACGGCGTCAAGTTCTACAAGACGCCCGACGCCATCCTGGCGCAGCAGCTGGTCGAGTGGGACAAGATCATCGTGAAGAAAAGCGAAACCAACGCCATGTTCAAAGAGATCGAAGCGTCGCAGCGTGCATTCGCCGCCCGGGCAATGGCATGGGACATGGACACCAACAACAATCGTCGCATGGCCTATAACCACTACTTCGGCAGGAAGGCAGCAGCCAAGAAGAGCTAAGCCGTCACTCTGTTGCATTGAATACCACCCGCAAAACGGGTGGTGTTTTTTAATCGGCTTCCCAGGGGCGGCTTTGGCGTCTACCGGCGCGCCGCCCCTGCTGCTTTCTCCCAGCAAGGTGAATCTACCATGCAAAGTATTTTGCTAACCATAGACCGGTTCAATACCTGGATCGGGCAGCTGTTCGGCTGGTTCGTCCTGGCCCTCACGCTATTCATAAGCTACGAAGTGTTCTCACGCTACGTACTTGGCGACCCGCACTCCTGGGCGTTTGATGCCATGAACATGATGTATGGCGCCCTGTTCATGATGGCCGGCGCCTATACGCTGTCCAAGAATGGGCACGTACGCGGCGACGTGCTATATGGTTTTTTTCCGCCCCGCCTGCAAGCCGGGCTGGACCTGCTGCTGTACATCATCTTCTTTATACCAGGCGTTTTGGCGTTGTGCTGGGCAGGCTGGGCGTATGCCGCAGAATCCTGGTCCATACTCGAACATTCCACCATCACGGCCGACGGCCCTCCCATTTATCCCTTCAAGGCCATTATCCCGTTCGCCGGGGTAACGCTGCTTTTACAGGGCTTTGTTGAAATGGTGTATTGCGTCCAATGCCTTAAAAGAGGCAGTTGGCCAGTTCGCGAGAAAGACGTGGAAGAAGTCGACGTCGACAAGCTTAAAGAAATGGTCCATGTCACTGGAGACGTGGACGACCTCGTGCGCCCGCAACACAAAGGAAGCCAACCATGAGAAAAGAAGTCTGGTTCGGCCTCTCCATATTGGCCGCAGTTATTATCGCCCTGGTCATTTTCATGCCCGCTCCGGCGGACATCACCAACGGCCACCTTGGGTTGTTGATGTTGGGCCTGATCGTTGTGACGATCATGTTGGGCTTCCCCACCGCCTTCACGTTGATGGGCATGGGGGTCATGTTCGCCTACCTGGCCTATAGAAACATGGGTCCGCAAATCGCCATCGAGCAAACGCTCGACCTGATGGTGTTGCGTACCTATGCCGTCATGACGAACGACGTGCTGATTGCGGTGCCGTTGTTCATCTTCATGGGCTACCTGGTCGAACGCGCCAACCTTATCGAGAAGCTCTTCAAAAGCTTGCATTTGGCCATGGCGCGGGTGCCGGGTTCATTGGCTGTGGCAACAGTCATTACCTGCGCGGTCTTTGCAACGGCCACCGGCATTGTCGGCGCCGTGGTGACGCTGATGGGGCTGCTGGCGTTGCCGACCATGATGAAGGCCGGTTATAGCGTCAAGTTATCCGCCGGCGC
>CAZONP010000333.1:0-2587 GCA_964581155.1 uncultured Candidimonas sp.
TCGGCCGGTGCACGACGGCTCCATACGCCGGACTCAAACGCCTTTCGGGCGGAGCTCACAGCGATGTCCACGTCACGCTCATCGCAAGAGGCGATGTTCGCGATCACCTTGCCCGTCGCGGGATTGACCGTTTCAAAGGTTTCACCAGACACGGCTTCGACATACTTCCCGTCGATGAAGGCACGCCACTCAGGACGAATTGCTTGCGCTTTGGCTTGCCAATCGGCATAGGTCGGAATGCTCACTGAGATTTCTCCTGGATGAATCGCTTTGGTTTTGCGGGCTTGGAAGCCGGCACTGTGCTGATGGAAAGCAGTGTAGGAACCGGGTATTATGAAGTCAAATTCAAAATAAGCAGGTACAAGATTCCTGAAAGTTATGGAGAAGAGACATGCTGAACACCCGGCAACTGCAGATTTTTCGCACGGTGGCCAAGACCGGTTCCGTCACCGCTGCCGGCAAAGTGCTCTATCTGACCCAGCCGGCCGTAACCAAGGCACTGCGCCTGCTTGAAGAAAGGTTGGACCTGGTACTTTTCCACCGGCAAGGCGGACGCCTTGTCGCTACGCCAGAGGCGCTGGCCTTGCTGCCAGAAGTCGAACGCCTTTTCGGTACGCTCGATTCAGTTGAACAAGCGGCCACACAGATACGCCACGGGGTGAAGGGTCACCTCACGATTGCCGCATCCTCCACCATCGCCATCTCGGCGCTCTCGCACGCAATCGGCCAGTTCCACAAAACGCGCCCGCAGGTAACGGTCGACCTGCGCGCGCTTCCTACCCGGCACGTTGTCGAGTACGTGAATACCGACCAGGCCGACATCGGGGTGCTGGATGTGCCGGCACCCACCGGCTCCCTGCAGATCGAAGAATTTTTTCAGGCAGAGATCGTGTGCGTCATGCGCGCAGATCACCCGCTGGCGCGTGAAAAAACAGTCACCCCGCAACTGTTGCAGGGCCATACGCTCGTGTCCTTTGGCGACGACACCATAACCAACTGGCATCTTCGCGAAATCTTCAGAACGGCAGACTGCACCTTCCAGCCAGACTTTGCCAGCAACAGCACCATCACCGCATACGCACTCGCGTCGCAGATAAACGGCGTGGCGCTGGTGGACCCCTTCACGTTGCTGTCGAATGCGTTTCCGCACATGGTCGCTCGCCGGTTCAGGCCCAAGCTGGCGGTCCAGCCCCGCTTCCTGTTTTCCAGCAAACCTCGGTCTCTGATCGTTTCAGAGTTTGTTGAAGAAGTCCGAAAGACGGTCAGAGGCATGCACCAGCAATTACAAGCGGCCCTGAATGGCGACGCTGGCAAACCATTGGCGACCGCTGGCAAAGCAGGGTCGGCGCAGAAAAGGAAAGCGGTGGGCTGATGAAGCGGCGACTCGCAGGGCTCGAACACCCGTAAACGGGGCTAGTCATCGCATGAGTTTGATGATAGAATCCGCCGCGTTTTCGTCTTGAGACCGTGCCTTTGCGAAATAGCCTTCGAACCCGACAAACACCGACTCACCTGCTGCTCGACCGTCGGGTTGCACGCTCCGACCTCCCCCTCTCGTCCCCTCCAGGCGCACCGGCACACAACCGGCGTTCGCCTCAAACCCCATCCCGAATTTAGCTCCCCTCTCGGCCACCTTGCCTGGCTCAGCGCGCATGCCTGCGCCATTCCCGCTGCACCTTCCCCGAGAAATGCCTCATCCGACCCCCTCGGTGCTTTAAACCCTACAAGGAGATTGAATGACAGATAACAACGTTGCCGGCCTTTACCAACGTACCCTGGATCAATTTCTGCGATCCGTCCATCAACAGTTCCAGGAATCCAATCGCCTTGCCAACGAATGGGAAGAGTTTGAAGACGAGTTCCGTCGCAAGGCTGCTCAACACTGGCCCGCGCTGAGCGTGCAGCTCAGTGCTCACGAGCGACACTCAACGCTGCGCAACAAGATACAGGCGGCACTCACCGAATTGCTGGACGACGATCCTCACTTCCAGGAAGCCGTCGCCGCGGCCCAAAACAAGGCACGCGTCGCCGAGGCAGTCGCCAAGCTCGATGATGACATCTGGTTCATGCGTCTCGCGCGACTGCTGCTGCAGCTGCGCATTTACCTGATGGAAGCGGAAACCGATGACTTCCTGACCGAGTCAGATCGAATGCTGCATGAACGCTTCCGCAACCGCACGCGCATGCCACGCAACCCCATCCATTGGCGAGGGGGCGGTGCAGTGGTGATTGAACCCACCGACGATCCGGTGGCACTGAGCTACCTGCGTGATTCCGAAACGGTGATCATGACGCGCCATGCAGGCGGATTGGCCGCTGCCTTCACTCGGCTCAAGGGCGAGGCCCATGGCTTGTTGAACTATTTCAACAAGCACGAGTTCTATCAAAAGATGGCGCTTTCGGCCAAGTCAGTGCTCGATGCCGAGCCCGATGCATCCGAGCGCGAACTTGTTCTGGCCATGCTGCGTGCTGCGACCGAAGTGCTTTCGAGCTGGGAGCGCGACCGTTACAAGGCCGGCGCCCTGAACGTAGTCGATGCTGAAAAGCTCGCTGCGCTGCGTGCCGCAGTGCAGCCAGATCACTCGGC
>CAZONP010000334.1:0-2581 GCA_964581155.1 uncultured Candidimonas sp.
ATATTAAAACCATCCACTTGGATGGTCTACGGATGTTTCAACTTGATCGATTTGAATGGCTAAGCCGCTCGCTAACCCAATGTCGCCATGGGCCTTCGGTTTCAGGTAAAATGTAACAAATTGCCACGATGTCTGGTCGAGAACTGGAGTCTTCCCTATGTCACCTTACGAATTTGCAGTCGTCGACCTTGAAACTACGGGGATATCCTCTCGGTATCATCACCGGATCGTTGAGATCGCAATTATTCATGTGGGCATAGATGGAAAGGAGAAGGCATCGTGGAGCACGCTGATCAATCCACAACGAGACGTCGGTGCATCGGAAATTCATGGTATTACAGCGGCAGATCTTTTCGATGCCCCAACGTTTGAGGATGTGGCGGGTGACATCGCGGCGCGGTTACGCAAGCGAATCATAGTCGCTCATAACTTGCCGTTTGACGCGGCTTTCCTGGCGGCTGAGTATGGACGGCTTGGAGTGCAGGTGCCACTTGGCGCGACGATGGGCTTATGCACAATGCGAATGGCGTCCCGTTATTTGAACGCCCCAAGCAGAGGGCTTGCGGCATGTTGTTCCCAGATAGGTCATTCCATTTCAACAGCGCACTCGGCACTGGACGATGCAAAAGCAGCGTCAGCGTTGCTCGGATATTTTTTATGTGAAACGTCTGCGTTTGCCGAAGACTGGGGCGAGTCCTTACCTGAAATGGCTTTATTGGGTTGGCCAGACATTCCCGCTTGTGGCGTCGCACCTGTCGTTCGCCAATATCAAAGCGCGAACCGCCGTGAGCATTTTCTAGGCAAGCTCGCGTCTCGTGCTGCGGGCACAGGTTACCCGCCAAACGCAAATAACTATTTGGAGCTGCTTGATCGAGTCTTGATTGATCGTGAGATTAGCCTTCATGAAGAAGCAGAGTTGGTTTCTGCAGCTCTGGCGCTGGGCCTATCGCGCGAGAATGCCATCCGTTGCCATCGTTTATATCTCGCATCGTTGGCAAAAGTTGCACTTGAGGATGGTGTCGTTACGGCGGAGGAGCGTGATGATTTGGATAGCGTCGCAAAGCTCTTGGGATTGGACGTCGCAGATGTCGACGCAGCGTTCGACGCTCCAGCTATGCCAACATTTGGGCGGCAGGCAGGCCAGTTTGCCTTTTCTCCGGGAGATGGCATTGTCTTTACCGGCGACGCACCTGGCATCGATAGACGCACTCTTGAATATCAGGCAAAAGGGCTTGGGCTAAAGGCCACGAGTGCGGTTAGCAAAAAAACACGCCTGGTGGTGGCCGCTGATTCTGATAGCCTGAGCGGGAAAGCGCAGAAGGCCCGAGCCCTCGGAATTCCGATTGTTGGCTACCCTTTCTATTTTCAGCTTCTAGAGCAGTATATGCGTCTGTAATGCGCCGACGTATTTGCCATACTGTCACTATCGTCTATTTCGAAGTCGGCGTCCAGGGCAATTCCGCAGGGGCCGCATCAGCCCAGTCGGGCCGCTTCTATCGCAGCGATGTCGATCTTCCGCATTTCCATCATTGCGTCGAACGCGCGCTTTGCCGCTGTTTGGTCGGGGTCGGCAATAGCGGCCGTCAGGGCGCGCGGCGTGATCTGCCACGACAGGCCCCACTTGTCCTTGCACCAGCCGCATGCGCTTTCCTGGCCACCATTTTCCACAATCGCATTCCATAACCGATCAGTTTCGGCTTGATCATTGGTCGCCACCTGGAATGAGAACGCTTCGCTGTGTTTGAACATGGGACCCCCATTCAGGCCTAGGCAAGGAATGCCCATTACCGTGAACTCGACGGTCAGTACGTCGCCCTGATGGCCGGCGGGATAGTCGCCAGGCGCGCGGTAGACCGCATTCACCTTGCTATCTGGAAACGTTTCGGCGTAGAAACTGGCGGCGTCCAGTGCGGTGCCGTCATACCAGAGACAAATCGTGTTCTTATTCACCATGTTGGTTCTCCTGAGTGGGGGTGGATGACTGTGGTTGGACCGCAGGCAAACGACTGCTGTGGCAACTTTCGTACCGGATGGACTTCATGCGCGGCGCTGTTATTGCCGGCAACCCCGGGCGGCATGGCAAGCACCACAAAGGAATGGAACGTGACGACGCAAGACATAACCCGACTACTTAGGCACATCGGATTTATTCCCGATGGCAATCGCCGCTGGGCCGTGGAAAAAGGCTTGCCGAAACAAGACGGTTATGCGTTCGGGATAGCTCCCGGCCTGGCGCAACGCCGCATTGCTGGTGGTCGGCGACGACACTTCGGCGCAGTTCCCTTCCGACTTGAAACCGTTCACGGTTCGCCAGGGCAATGGCATGAAAGTGAATCTTCTTGCCAACTATGGATGGGAATGGGATCTGAACGGATTAAGAGGTGGCAAACTGCGATCGCACCAGGTGTCTCGAATAGACCTTATCGTGCGTTGGGGCGGTGGGCGCCGTTTAAGTGGTTTTCTGCCCGCTCAGTCGGTTTATGCCGACATGTTTTTTGTGGATGCATATTGGCCTGACTATGAATCCGCACATATGGAGCAAGCGTTAGCCTGGTACGCCAGGCAGGACCGGACGCTTGGC
>CAZONP010000335.1:0-2115 GCA_964581155.1 uncultured Candidimonas sp.
AACCACCAAGGCAAACTTTGACTCGAATGAGCCTGTAGTGCCCGCTATTGCGGTGCCCGGTGTCCCGGCGGTGCCGGCGGTTCCTGGAACTCCGGCGGTGCCGGAGGTTCCCGAGATTCCCGCAGTGACGGAAGTTATTGGCCAAATGACTTTGACCGACGCAGTTCCAAACCCGCCAATTACAAGCTTTTATACGCTGGTGGGTGGGGTTTTTGCATGGACCGACGCCACTGGTGCTGCAGCCACAGGTCCGCTGGCTGGGACTTACACCACCGGTGATCCCGTTCAAACATTCGATATTCTTGCGGACGGCGACAATCCGACGGACGCCGGTCTACCTGTCCTGACGTTTGCTGAAGGCGCGGGAAATATCGCGTACGTCGAGCCTGCTGCCGCTGTGCCGGCCGTACCGGCGATCCCCGAAGTACCCGGTGTTCCCGGTGTTCCGGCCATTCCTGCCGTCATCCCCATTCCATTCGACCCCGCCGTAGCCGCCAGCTTCACGCATTCCTTGAATATGGACGTCTACGACTCGCTGGGCAACGCGCACCAGTTCACCCAATATTTTGTAAAGCGCGAAGCCGCAGCAGGCGAAAGCGTATGGGAAGCTTATTATCGCCTCGACGGCAGTCCTGTAACCACGCCGGCATCGCAGGAATTGCGCTTTAGCGAAGGCGGACGCATGCAATTGCCAACAGGCCCTGTCGCCATTACTGTAGCCAACGTAGGCGGCGCTGCCTCGCCCGCTGAAGACTTGGCACTTTCCGTCGACTACAGCAACTCCACCCAATTCGGCGGCCCGTTCTCGCCCAACTTCACGCAAACCGGCTACGCTACCGGCGAATACACTAGTATGTCGATCGCGGCCGACGGTTCCATCGTTGCAAGTTACACCAACGGCGAAGTCAAATCTGTCGGTACCCTGGTATTGGCCGACTTCAACAACTTGCAAGGCCTGCAGCCTTCCGGCGGCAACGCCTGGCGTGAAACGTCGGCGTCCGGTCAACCAATTCTGGGCACGCCCGGCACCAACAGCCTGGCCTCCATCAAGGGCCAGGCCGTGGAAGAGTCTAACGTCGACATGAGCCAGGAACTGGTCAACATGATCATCGCACAGCGCACTTACCAGGCCAATGCGCAAACGATCAAGACGCAGGATCAGGTCTTGCAGACCTTGATCAACCTGCGCTAGGCCGGGATAAATGGACCGCATTATTTACACCGCCGCAGGCGGGGCCGCGCGGGTGCTGGAGCAGCAGGCTGTCATCAGCAACAACATGGCCAACACTAGCACGACCGGCTTTCGGGAACAGATGGCCATTTACCGGTCGGTTCCCGTGGTGGGCCAGCCCGGCCTGCCCACGCGCGTCTCTACAGTAACGGCCACGCCGGGCAGCAGCTTCGCGCAAGGCGTCATGGCGGAAACCGGCCACGCGCTTGATATTGCCATTACCGGCGAAGGCTGGTTCAGCGTGCAGACGCCGCAAGGCGAAGCCTATACGCGAGCCGGCGAACTGGCGGTGAATGTGGACGGCTTGCTGGTGACTCAACAGGGCTTGCCTGTCTTGTCGAACGACGGCGCGCCGGTCGAAATTCCCGATCGCGGTATCGTCACTTTTTCCGGCGACGGTCAAATTTCGGCATTGGGCGCGGGCGACAACCCGGGCGACATCCAGAATCTCGGTCAATTAAAGCTGGTGAATCCCGCCCCTGAAACCATGGTGCGAGGCGACGATGGCTTGTTTCGAGTGGCCGGCGGCCTGGCGGCGCAGGCTGCGCCGGAAGTCCGCATGATCTCGGGCTTCCTGGAAAAAAGTAATGTGAACGCTGCGGAAGCCATGGTCGGCATGATCGCCAATGCCCGCAAGTTCGAGATGCAAATGAAAATAATTCAGGACGCGAGCACCAACGCCGAACGCGCCAACTCAATACTGTCGTCCAACGGCTAAAGTCAAGGAATTGAAATGATACGCTCACTATGGATAGCCAAGACGGGTCTGGAATCGCAACAGACCAACATGGATGTCATCTCCAACAACTTGGCCAACGTCAACACCACGGGCTTTAAACGCAGCCGCGCGGTTTTCGAAGACCTGATGTACCAGACCATACGCC
>CAZONP010000335.1:2125-2564 GCA_964581155.1 uncultured Candidimonas sp.
CAGCTGCCTTCGGGCTTGCAACTGGGTACGGGCGTGCGCACGGTGGCAACCGAACGCATCCATACGCAAGGCAACCTGAAAGACACCGGCAATAGCCTGGATATTGCCATTCAGGGCAAGGGCTTTCTGCAGGTGGAAATGCCCGACGGCACATTCGCCTACACGCGCGACGGCAGTATGCAGGTTGACCAGAACGGTCAGCTGGTAACGGCCGGCGGCTATCCCATTCAGCCGCCCATCAATATTCCCGACAACGCCTTGACGATCAGTATTGCGCGCGACGGCACCGTGTCGGTTACGCAGCCAGGTGCCGCAGGCACCAATGTGGAAATTGGGCAGTTGCAGCTGAGCACCTTCATTAATCCCACAGGCCTGCAAAGTGCCGGCGAAAACCTGTATGTGGAAACCGACGCATCCGGTCCCGCCAACTTTGCACAAC
>CAZONP010000336.1:0-2541 GCA_964581155.1 uncultured Candidimonas sp.
GTGCCGCCGACGTGGTCAACCGCCTGCGCGGCCAATTCCTGGGCGTGCCGGGCGCGCGCCTGACGCTCGTGCCCCAGCAGGACATCTTTGTGGGGGGAAGGCAAAGCAGCGGCGGGTCATACGAATATAGCCTGATGGGTAGCGACCTGACGCTGCTGAAGACATGGCTGCCGCGCGTGCAGCGTGCCTTGGCGGCGTTGCCGGAACTGACCGATGTGGACAGCGACATCGAAGACAAGGGCCGACGCGTGGAACTGGTCATCGACCGCGACGCCGCCACGCGCCTGGGTGTGGACATGGCGCTGATCGCCTCCACGCTCAACAATTCCTTCAGCCAACGCCAGGTCTCCGTCATTTATGGATCTCTGAATCAATACCATGTGGTCATGAGCGTCGATGAACAGTACGCGCAGGATGCCGAGTCCCTCAAGCGCGTGCAAGTCGTGGCAGCCGATGGCCAGCGAATTCCCTTGTCGGCGTTCACCCGTTTCGAAACGGGCAGCGCGCCGCTCAGCGTGAACCACCAGGGGTTGTTCGCGGCGGAATCGGTGTCCTTCAGCCTGGCGCCGGGAGTGTCGCTGGAACAGGCCACGCTGGCGGTGGACGAGGCGGTTGCCCGTACGGGCCTGCCCACGCAGCAAATACAGGCGGGTTTCCAGGGAACGGCGCAGGCCTTGCAGGAGTCCATGGCCCAACAGCCCTGGCTGATACTGGCGGCCTTGCTGACCATGTATATCGTGCTTGGCATCTTGTATGAAAGCTACATCCATCCCATCACCATTCTGTCCACGCTGCCGTCGGCCGGCATTGGCGCGCTGCTTGCGTTGATTCTGCTGGGTGAGGAGTTCACCCTGATCGCGCTGATTGGCGTATTCCTGCTGATCGGCATCGTCAAGAAGAACGCCATCATGATGGTGGACTTCGCACTGCTGGCCGAGCGGCGCGATGGCCTGAGTTCGCGCGAAGCGATCTACCAGGCGTGCCTGGTGCGCTTCCGGCCTATCATGATGACCACGGTATCGGCGCTTTTCGGGGCCTTGCCCTTGGTGTTCGCCTCGGGCGCGGGCGTCGAGATGCGCCGGCCTCTGGGCCTGACGATCGCGGGTGGCCTGATTCTTAGCCAGATACTGACGCTGTATACGACGCCGGTGGTGTACTTGTACCTGGACCGGTTTCGTCTGTGGACCCAACGCCGGCGCGGTCTTTCGCGCGTGGCGCAACAAACTGAAGGCGTGTAGGAAAGATGGCATTGCTAAAGCGTTTGCATGTTGCCGCCATGGTGCTGATGTTAAGCGCCTGCGCGGTCGGACCCGATTATGCGCGGCCGCCTGTGCCGGTGGGCGACGCCTACAAACAGGCCGAAGGCTGGGTGCTGGCGCAGCCGGCCGACGCTGCCTTGCGTGGCGACTGGTGGGTGATGTATGACGACCCCGTATTGACGGGCCTGATGCAGCGCCTGCAGACGTCCAACTTCAGCATCATCCAGGCCGAGGCGCAGTTTCGCCAGGCCCAGGCGCTGCTGCAATCGTCCCGCGCCGGCTTCTTTCCCACGCTAGGCACATCGGCGTCCGGGACCCGGTCGGGCAGTGGCGACGGCGTGGGCGGGTCGGGCGGCGGGGGTTCGGGTGGCGGATCGTTCAGCATCGATAACCCCAGCAATCAATATTCGCTAGCGGCCAATGTCAGCTGGGAAGTGGACTTGTGGGGCCGGGTGCGGCGCACGGTGGAATCCAGCCGCGCCGGCCTGGAAGCTAGCGCCGCCGACGTGGCCACGATGCGGCTTAGCATGCAGTCCACGCTGGCGCAGACGTATTTTCGCCTGCGGGTACTGGACGCCGAACGCGAACTATTGCGGCTGACCGTGGCAGCCTATGAACGCTCGCTGACGATGACGCAAAATCGCTACCAGGCCGGCGTTGCCGCCCAGGCCGAAGTCGCTGTGGCGCAGACCCAGCTGGAAAACACGCGTACACAATTACTGGGACTGGAGTGGCAGCGCGCGCAGCTTGAACATGCTATTGCCGTCCTCACCGGCCAGCCGCCATCCACGTTTGCACTTATCGGCGGTTCGCGCGTTCCCGGCACGGTTCCTGTCATACCGGCCAGCCTGCCGTCGCAACTGCTGGAGCGGCGTCCCGATGTGGCCGCCGCCGAGCGCCGCACGGCCGAAGCCAATGCGCAGATCGGCGTCGCCCAGGCGGCATGGTTCCCGGACCTGACGCTTAGCGCGCAGGCGGGCTTTCGCAGCGGCCAATGGGCGCAGTGGTTGACGGCGCCGGCCAACTTTTGGTCGCTGGGGCCGGCGTTGGCACTGACGATATTCGACGGGGGGGCGCGCGCGGCGCAAGTCGATCAGGCCCGGGCGGGCTACGACGCCCAGGTGGCGGGATACCGGCAAACGGTCTTGACGGCCTTGCGCGAGGTCGAGGATTTCCTGGTGCAGCTGCATGTGCTTGGCCAGGAGCAGGTGACGCAGGGCCGAGCGCTGGCGGCCGCGCGCGAGTCGCTGCGCCTGACGCAGAATCAGTACGAAGCCGGGCT
>CAZONP010000337.1:0-2516 GCA_964581155.1 uncultured Candidimonas sp.
CAGAGGTTTGGACGCGCTCATTTCTTTCCTTGGATGTAGACGTTTAGGGCGAGAAACAGTTTACCCCTAATGCCCACCGGCGCCCGCATATTCCCTTGACCCAGGATTGCCCTTAATTCTTGATCAATATTAAGGTAAGTGGGCCCTTGCGAATGATAATATCCGCAATTGCTAATCATTCTCATTAACATTATGCTTGAACTCATCGACCGGTCAATGCCGGTAATCAGACGCCTATTGGCGGTCGCATCGTGCGGCGCCGCCGTACTAATGGGATCTGCCGCCCTTGCGGCGCCCAAGTATCCGACTTTGACGCTTGCCGGTCCGACGGCAGTGGTGACCTTTCCTCTGCTGCACATGGTTGAAACCGACGCGTTGGCCGACTACACCGACAAGCTGATTTTCCGCTTGTGGCAAAACCCCGACCAACTGCGCGTGCTGCTGGCCAAGAAGCAGATCGACTTCAGCGCGGCACCCAGCAACCTTCCCGCCCTGATGGCCAATCGCGGCGACCCTGTGCGCCTGTTGAATATATCGGTCTGGGGAATTTTATGGCTGGTTAGCCGCGATCCAGACGTGGGCGGTTTTGCCGACCTTGCGGGCAAGGAACTACTGGTGCCATTTCAGCGTGACTTGCCTGCCGTGCTGCTCGATACTCTGATTGAGGCGCAGGACTTTGCGGCCGGCGAAGCGCCGCAACTGCGACGCACGCGCGATGCCCAGGATGCCATTGCCCTTATGCTGACGGGCCAGGGCGACCATGTGTTGCTCGTTGAGCCCACAGCGTCGCTGCTCATGTGGCGCAATAAGGAACAAGGCGACGCGCCGCTTTACCGGGCGCTAAGCCTTGAAGCTGCCTGGAAAGACAGCTTTCCCGGCCAGGCCGAACTGCCGCAAGCCGGCATCATGGCCAATTCCCACATTGCACACGACACCGCGCTGAGCGCCGCAGTTGAGAAAGCGTATGCCGCGTCGGCCGCATGGTGTTCGAGCAATGCCAGGGAATGCGCCGAACTGGTGCATCGGCACATTCCACAACTTCCGGTCATCGCCACCGAAGATGCCATACGGGTGACCCGGATCGACAGCCGCCCCGCCCATAGCGTCCGCGCACAATTGGAAGCCTTGTACGGGCTACTGGGCAAAAGCAACCCTCAAGCCATAGGCGGCCGCCTGCCTGATGCCGGATTTTACGGGCCATGAATTCGCAGGCCTTGCGCAAGCCGGCGCGCACTTCCAGGGTCTGGTCCGCCGTCGGCGTACTGCTGTTGCTGGCCGGCTGGCAGATCACTGCCCACTACCTTGGTCCCATGCTGATGGCCAGCCCCGCTCAGGCCGCCATCTCCCTTGGCGGGCTCGTGCGTAGTCCGACTTTCTGGGAACATGCCTCGGCCAGTCTTATGCGCATCGGCACCGGTGTTGGACTGGGGTGCGCGATCGGCCTCACGCTCGGCGTGCTGGCGGGACATAACGCCCGCTTGCGAGGCTTGCTTGAACCGCTGCGCTGGCTGCTCATGGCCATGCCGCCTGTCGTCGTGGTCGTCCTGGCGATGCTGTGGTTCGGCTTGGGCTCCGCCATGGTCATATTCATCACCGTCCTGATGATGGCGCCGGGCATGTATGTGAATACGGTCAAGGGCATGCTGCTGGTGGATCGTACGTTAGTGGAAATGACGCACGTCTATCGCTTCGGCGCCTGGATGCGTCTGCGCCATCTGTACCTGCCAGCCCTGGCGGCGCCGTTGACCGCCGCCTTGCTGATCGCCACCTGCGGTGGCGTGCGACTGGTCGTCATGGCCGAAGTCCTGGGCGCCGAAAGCGGCGCGGGCTTCGCCTTGGCCAACGCGCGCTCCACCTTCGACAGCGGCGAACTTTATGCCTGGGTGATACTGATACTCGGCCTGGTGGCCGCGCTGGAGTTCGCCCTGTTGCAGCCTCTGCAACGGCGGCTGATGCTCTGGCGGGAGCCGAGCCATGTTTGAAATGCGTCACGTGTCACTTGATTTTGGCCCGACGCGCGTGCTGGACTCCGTCGATTTTCGCGTGCTCCCGGGCGAGCGCATAGGTTTGCTGGGGCCCAGCGGCTCAGGAAAAAGCACCTTGCTCAAGTTGGCCGCCGGCGTGCTGAAAGCCAGCCAGGGCGCGTGCATCAACTCCTTTCACCACTCCTTGCTGGTGTTTCAGGAGCCGCGCCTGCTGCCGTGGCGGCGCATCCATGAAAACATCCAGATTCCCCTGCGGGCCGCCGGTTGCACCAAGCACGACGCCCATCGCCGCGCCCACCACTGGCTTGAGCGAGTCGGCCTGCGCGACTGTGTCGATTCGTGGCCGGCGGAACTGTCGGGCGGCATGGTCCAACGCGCCGCGCTGGCCCGCGCCTTTGCCCTCGAACCGGATTTCCTGTTGCTGGACGAACCGTTCAGTGCCCTGGATCCCGCACTGCGCGTGATGCTCGGCAATCTGTGCACGGATATCGTGCGCGACACGGGCGCCGCCCTGCTGTGCATCAGCCACCA
>CAZONP010000338.1:0-2506 GCA_964581155.1 uncultured Candidimonas sp.
AGCCTGATCGACGCGGTGGCTGGACCATCGCGACGACTTAAGCAGGCATAGGCGCCGAGCGTGGCGCTTAAAAGCGTTCGTATCCCAGCAAAAACCGCCATTGCCCCAACGGCAAATCCGACATCGAGAGCCGCCCGATCCGTATGCGTTTGAGTCCCGTGACGCGCAGGCCCACCTGCGCGCACATATCCTGAATCAGCCCATCGGGCGCGTGCTTCAAGGCAAAACGCAGCCGGGTTTCGTTCTGCCAGCTTACTTTGATGGCGGGCAGCTTCGTGCCGCGCCACGACAGCCCGCTGCATAGCCGCTTCAAGCCGCCTTCCACGATCGTGCCTTCCACTTCCACCACGTACTCCTGCTCGGTGCGGGCCGCATCTTTAATGAGTTTTCGAGCTATGACGTGTTCCTGAGTGAACACGATAAGTCCGCTGGCGTTGGATGGCAGCGGGGTGACCAGCTCCAGCCCCACCAGGTCGCGCTTGACGAGACGCCTGCCGGAGCGGTCGTTCGCTGCCTGGTTGGACTGGGAGATGAGCTGGCCTGCAGTTGGGTTTCCTTTACCGTCTGCGTTGCCGCCCGGCTTGTGCATCAAGATGGTGACGGGTTCGGGGTCGTCGGACGAAGCGCCTTCGGCCAGTTCAATACGCTGATCGGGCCGCACCCGACGGCCGGGCTCTTCGACCACATGACCATCGACGCTGACCCATCCGCCGGAAATGTAGTTCTCGGCCTCGCGGCGCGAACACGAAAAGCGCTCTGCCAAATATTTGCTCAAACGAAGGGATTCGGTCATTGAAGGTGGCCGCACAAGGCGGCACATAGGTTGGCACAGTGGGTATTATCGTTCATGGCTTTATGCTACTGTACGGCGCTTCAATCCCTTGTGGTTTATGGATCGATTTTGCTTCCCATGTCTTCGAATTCCGTAGCGGTGATCGGCGCAGGGCCCGCCGGCCTTATGGCGGCCGAAACCTTGGCCAACGCCGGCATGCAGGTCGACATCTACGACGCCATGCCGTCGGTTGGGCGCAAGTTTTTGCTGGCCGGTCGCGGCGGTTTGAATCTGACGCACAGCGAACCCGCCGCCGCGTTCAGGTCGCGCTTCGGCGCGCGCGAGCCGCAGGTGGCGCCCTGGCTGGACCAATTCGACGCCGCCGCCTTGCGGCAATGGGCGCATGACCTGGGCGTGGAAACCTTCGTCGGTTCCTCAGGCAGGGTTTTCCCGAAAGAAATGAAAGCGGCACCGCTATTAAGGGCTTGGTTGCAAAGGCTGCGCGCCAGCGGCGTGAAAGTCCACGCACGGCATATTTGGCGCGGCTGGGCCGCTGATGGCGCCTTATTGATGGAAACTCCCAATGGATTGGTGAGCCGGCGTGCCGATGCCGTGGTGCTGGCCATGGGCGGGGCCAGCTGGGCGCGGCTTGGGTCGAACGGCGCCTGGAAATCCCTTCTGGAGCAGAAAGGCGTTGGGGTCGCCCCGTTGCTGCCCGCCAATTGCGGCTTCATCGCCGGCTGGAGCCCTTATTTTTCAGGACGTTTCGCCGGGCAGCCATTGAAGGGCATCGCCATGAAGCCATCCGGCAATGCCGCCATGCGGCGCGGCGAATGCATGCTGACGGCCAATGGCCTTGAGGGCGGGCTGATCTACGCCTGGTCGGCGCCTTTGCGCGATGCCATCCTAACGACGGGCGCGGCGCAACTGTATATTGACTTGCTTCCCACACGCACGCAAGAGCAGGTCTTCGCTGAAGTCACCCGGCCGCGCGGCTCACGTTCCTGGTCCAGTCATTTGGCTGGCCGCCTGGGTTTGCACGGTGCCAAGATGGGTATCCTGCGTGAATGCTTGCCCAAGGGCGCCTTCGATCACCCAGATACGCTCGCGGCGGCCATAAAGTGCCTGCCAGTCCAGCTGCACGGGCTACGGCCTATGGACGAAGCCATCAGTACGGCGGGCGGCGTGCAATTCAGCAGCATGAATCAAGACTCGATGCTGCTTGCCATGCCCGGCGTTTTCTGCGCGGGTGAGATGCTTGATTGGGAAGCACCAACCGGCGGCTACCTGCTGACTGCGTGTTTTGCCAGCGGCCGAGCCGCCGGCCAAGGCGTGTTGCGATGGCTCTCATCTTGAGCGTGGCTTAATACCGTGGCTGAGCCGGATTCGACCGCTCGGCGGCGTTGCGAGCAGTGCCGCAGGCCGGTGTCGCACTGTCTGTGCCCTCACATTACCGTCATCCAGAACCGCACGCGGATCCTGGTACTGCAACACCCAGATGAACAAAAGCATCCGCTCAACACCGCGCGGCTGGCCGTGCTGGGCTTGCGACGCGCGGAACTGCTGATTGGGGAGTTTTTTCCGCAGCTCGACATGATCTTGTCAGTATCTGGGCCCGCTGCCTTACTGTTTCCGGGGGAGTCTGCAAAACCCCCGGTCTCGCCGGCCGACAACGGCGTAGCAGCGCCGGCGCTGCTGATCGTGCCCGACGGCACATGGCGCAAGGCACGCAAA
>CAZONP010000339.1:0-2506 GCA_964581155.1 uncultured Candidimonas sp.
CGCGGCTACGAACGCATGGAAGAAAAACTGCGCTGCGTGGGCGCCAACATTCAACGCCTAACCGAGAAAACCGCATGACTCCAGTCAAACCCCTGACGCTAGCCCTGTCCAAAGGACGCATCTTCGACGAGACCATGCCCTTGCTGGCGGCCGCAGGCGTAGAAGTGCTGGAGAATCCGGAAACCTCGCGCAAACTTATCCTGCCCACCAGCAGCCCGGACCTGCAGTTGATCATAGTGCGCGCCTCCGATGTGCCCACCTACGTGCAATATGGCGCGGCCGACTTCGGCATTGCCGGCAAAGACGTGCTGTACGAGCACACCTTTGTGTCGCCCGGGGGCCTATACCAGCCCGTGGATCTGAACATAGCCCGATGCCGCCTGTGCGTGGCGGTGCGGCAGGGCTTCGACTACGAAGCCGCCGTGCACCAGGGTTCGCGCCTGCGCGTGGCGACCAAGTATGTGCAGGCCGCGCGCGAGCACTTCGCCGCCAAGGGCGTGTACGTGGACTTGATCAAGCTGTACGGCTCCATGGAATTGGCGCCCCTGGTGGGTCTGGCCGACGCCATCGTCGACCTGGTGTCCACCGGCGGCACTCTCAAGGCCAACAACCTGGTCGCGGTGGAAGACGTGGCCGAGATCTCGTCGCGCCTGATCGTGAACCAGGCGTCGCTCAAGACCCGGGCCGCGCGGCTGCAGCCACTGATCGAGGCATTTGCCCGCGCCTCGGCGCAGCTGCCGTGAATACCGGCCCTGCCGCGCGCGGCCTCGCGGCAAACCGGCCGTTACGGTATACACTCATTGTTATATAAAGAATTTTTGCGTATTTCGTTATGTCTTCAGCCCTGATATCCCGCTTAAGCACCCTGTCCGCCCAATTCCAGACCGAATTGCGCGCGCTGCTTGCCTTCGATGCGTCACAAGACGAATCCATCGAACGGGCAACGGCCGACATCCTCAAGCACGTGCAGGCACAGGGCGACCCGGCAGTGCTCGACTACACGAAGCGTTTCGATCGCGTGTCGGCCACATCGCTGGCCGAACTGGAGATCCCGCGCGGCGAATGGATCGCCGCCTTGAACGCCCTGCCTGCGGACCAACGCCAGGCGCTGGAAACGGCAGCCGAACGGGTGCGCGGCTACCACGCCCGCCAGCGCATGGAAACCTGGACCTACATCGAACCCGACGGCACGGTGCTTGGCCAGAAAATCACGCCGCTGGACCGCGTGGGCCTGTACGTGCCGGGCGGCAAGGCCGCCTATCCGTCGTCCGTGCTCATGAACGCCATCCCCGCCAAGGTGGCCGGCGTAGCTGAAGTCGTCATGGTCACGCCTACGCCCGACGGCGTGCGCAACCCGCTGGTGCTGGCTGCGGCCGCAATCGGCGGTGTGGACCGCGTTGTGGGCATCGGTGGTGCGCAAGCCGTTGGCGCCCTGGCCTACGGCACGCAAACGCTTGCCGCCGTCGACAAGATCGTGGGACCGGGCAACGCCTATGTGGCAGCCGCCAAGCGCCGCGTCTTTGGCACCGTGGGCATCGACATGATCGCCGGGCCCAGCGAAATCCTGATCATCTGCGACGGCACGACGCCCGCCGACTGGATCGCCATGGACCTCTTTTCCCAGGCGGAACACGACGAACTGGCGCAGGCCATATTGCTCTGCCCCAGCGCCGCTTACCTGGACGAAGTCGAAGCCGCCATGGCGCGACTGCTGCCCACCATGCCGCGCGCCGACATCCTGCGCGCCAGCCTGGCCAACCGGGGCGCGCTTATTCTAGTGCGCGACCTGGACGAGGCCTGCGCCATCGCCAACGGCATCGCGCCCGAGCACCTGGAAATCTCCACCGAAAACCCGCAGCTTTGGGTCGACAAAATCCGCCACGCCGGCGCCATCTTCATGGGCAGATACAGCTCTGAATCGCTAGGCGATTACTGCGCGGGCCCGAATCACGTTTTACCCACATCACGCACGGCCCGGTTTTCCTCACCGCTGGGCGTGTACGATTTCCAGAAGCGCTCGAGCCTTATTCACGTATCGCAGCAAGGCGCGCAAACCCTGGGGCGCGTCGCCGCCACGCTGGCGTACGGCGAAGGGCTGCAAGCCCACGCCGCCAGCGCCGAATACCGTCTTAACCCCTCTGATTTGAAGTCCTGACCATGCGCACTGCCGACATTACCCGCAATACCAACGAAACCCGCGTACGCGTTGCCATCAATCTTGACGGCACCGGCCGCCAAACCATCAACACCGGCGTCCCTTTCCTGGACCACATGCTGGACCAGATCGCCCGCCATGGCTTGATCGACCTGGACATCGCCTGCGACGGCGACACCCACATCGACGATCACCACACGGTCGAAGACGTGGGCATTACGCTGGGCCAGGCGTTCGCCGCCGCCGTGGGCGACAAGGCCGGCCTGCGCCGCTACGGCCACGCCTATGTGCCGCTGGACGAAGCCTTGTCGCGCGTCGTGATCGACTTCTCCGGGCGCCCGGGGCTTATTT
>CAZONP010000340.1:0-2470 GCA_964581155.1 uncultured Candidimonas sp.
CCGTCATTACCGCTGTCGGCATGGTGGACGAGCTGGCCGTCATGATGACGGCGGTAATCATCTCGATTCTCTTGATGATGTGGGCCTCAAAACCGCTTACCCGATTCGTCAGTGCGCACCCCACGGTCGTGGTCTTGTGCCTGAGCTTCCTGCTCATGATAGGCCTGAGCCTGGTGGCCGATGGCCTGGGCTTCCATATTCCCAAAGGCTATCTCTACGCTGCCATCGGATTCTCTATTCTGATTGAATTCTTTAATCAGGTGGCGCGCCGCAGTCTTGTCAAAAACCAGGAAAGCATTCCGCTACGAGACCGAACCGCCGAGGCCGTCTTGCGTATGCTGGGCGGCACGCAGGCGGCGGCATCCGCCGAACCCGCGACGGATGCGACCCAGGCGCCGGAAAAGCCCGCCTTTGGTACGCAGGAACGCAGTATGGTCAGCGGGGTATTGTCGTTGGCGGAGCGTTCCATTCAATCCATAATGACGCCGCGCACAGATATCTCGTGGATCAACATCGATGACGATCCAGCCACCATCCGCCGCGTTCTTCGGGAGACCCCGCATAGCTTTTTCCCGGTATGTCGCGGCAACCTGGACGATATGCTGGGCGTGGCGCGAGCCAAAGACCTGATGGCCGACTTCGCCGACGATGCGGCGACAGCGCCCTTGTCCAGTCTGCGCGACCCGGTCATCGTGCACGAGACCGTCGGTGTGCTTGGCGCAATGGACACCCTGAAGGAATCGCAAGGCCAACTGGTGCTGGTGGTTGACGAATACGGCACCATCACCGGTCTGTTGACCCCTATCGACGTGTTGGAAGCCATTGCGGGCGAATTCCCCGACGAAGACGAACGGCCCACCATACAGGCAACCGGACCGGATCGCTGGCGCGTTGATGGCGCAGCCGAACTTCACGACGTGGCCCGCGCACTGGATACCGAATCGTTCTTATCGGGGAATAACGCGTTCTCGTCCGTTGCCGGATACCTGCTGACGCGATTCGGTGCGCTGCCCCAGGCCGGCGACGCCATCGAAACGGATGGCTACCGCTTTGAAGTGGTGGAAGTCAGCAACCGCCGCATAGTCAGCGTGGACATCACGCGGCAGCTTCCCGAAGCTGTGGACCAGGAAACCAGGTAGGCCCTGGTCGCGCGGGCGCGTCAAACGAAACACAGCCCTTAGTTCAGGAATGTGTCTTTTCTGGATGGTTGCTGCGGTTTTCGGGTGGACGGCTGGGCCTTCTTCGGTTTGGGCACCACCGCGCTGGGCGGCTTCTTGTCGGTTTTGCGCAGTATGTAGTTGCCGGCGGGATCCAGCGTGCCGGTAGCCATATTCATCACGGAAAACTTCGGCTTGACGTCGGTGATTTGTCCGAGCCCGACTTCCACTTCCATCGCGCCCAGCGATTCGCCGCTTTGCGGATCGACCAAGTCTTCACCCATGAGGAATACGGCATAGGTTTCGCCCTTGGCGGCGCTGCCTTCGCCACGGTTGATGACCGCAGTATTGCCCATGACCTTGACCACACGGATGGGATAAATGCTGGCCACCAGCTTGTGCATCAACTTGTCGGCCGCAGCACTTATCAGCTTGCCCAGCGTCGCCGACCCTATGCTGCTTACCCCTTCGTAGGTGCCTCCGAATTTCTGCGACGAGGACCACTTCACCTTACGCGTGGAAAATTCGATCATCTGCAGTTTGAGCGTGCCACTGACCGCGCTCTTCACCAAAACCTCGCCTGTCATACGAATGGTTTCGCGCATGTTGTTGCTGATGCCCAAGGACTGCAGTTCCGCGATCAGCAGATAGTCCGCCCCCGTGGCAAGCGACAACCGGGCCACTTCGGCCGAACCTGCATCGCTTCCCAGTACGAAATCTTTTTCGTCCTCGAATAATGCCGCATGGTCGCGATTAAGCACATCGAATCGGCGCGAAGCCACCAGCGACTCGCTGACCGTGCTCGTGATCAAATTGCGGTAGCGTTTATCGTTGGCCATGACCACGACGCCACGGCGATCCGAATCCCCGCCCAGTTTTTGATATTTGGCGTAACGCAGCGTGACCTGAGCATCCCAGGTGTTGCCCACGCCCTGGCTGGCGTTGTCTATGGTGAAACCCAGTATGGGACTATTCGTGGGTGACTTGACGACTTGCACGACGCTGCGATTCACCGCGCTTAGCATGAGGTTTTCCGATGACTCGTCGGTGACTGTTTCGACAGCCAGGGTCTCCGCCACGCTGGCCGCACTGAGTTCCACCCCGAAAGCCTGGCCGGCAGCACTTGCCAATGCCGCCGCCACCGCTTCGTCGCGAGTCATCCCGCTACCCTCGGCGCTGATGGTGGCTTCGGTTACCTGCGCTGTGGCCACGCCGCAGACAAGCGCCATGCAGGCAATACCCAGTTTAAAAATCGGCAGCATTATTCTTCGCCTTGCTGGACCGTACCTGAGATTGTCCCGGTGTGTCGGAGG
>CAZONP010000341.1:0-2453 GCA_964581155.1 uncultured Candidimonas sp.
TGGTGCAGCTCAAGATGTTGCCCTTCGATAACAAATCCGAGTTCCAGGTGGTGGTGGATATGCCGGCGGGAACGCCGCTGGAGAAGACCGCCGCAGTGTTGCATGCGCTGGGCGCTCATTTGGCCACGGTGCCGGAGGTCGTGGATTACCAAGCCTATGCCGGCGTATCGGCGCCTATCAATTTCAACGGTCTATTGCGCCAATACTACTTGCGTGAAGGCGGCAATGTCGGCGACATCCAGGTCAATCTTGTCGACAAGGCGGATCGGGACAGCCAAAGTCATGCCATCGCCACCCGGGTGCGTCCGGATCTGCAGGTGATTGGCGAGCGTTTTGGCGCCAACGTGAAAGTGGTGGAGGTACCGCCTGGGCCGCCAGTGCTGGCGCCGGTTGTTGTGGAGGTTTATGGTCCGCAAGCCGATGGCCGCTTGCGCGTGGCCAAGGCAATACGTGGAATTCTGGAAACGACACCAGGAATGGTTGACGTGGACGACAGCAGTATTGTTGGCGCACCACGGCATGTTCTGGTGGTGGATCGCGCCAAGGCTGGTGTGCTGGGCATCTCGCAGCAAGCGGTTGTGGGCACCTTGCGAGCCGGCCTGGGCGGCGAAGCGGCGACTTGGCTGCACAACGCAAGCAAGTATCCCGTCGCTGCCGTGATCCAGCTGCCCGCCCAGGAACATGGAAGCCTGGAAGCGCTGCTCGCCCTGACCGTTCGCGGCGCGGACGGCAAGCTCGTGCCACTGCGCGAATTGCTGCGTATAAGCGACAGCGTGCGCGAACAACCCATACACCATAAGGACTTGCTACCTGTCAATTATGTGGTGGCCGATATGGCAGGGCGTGTGGACAGCCCGCTTTATGGCGTCTTCAGTGCCCGCAGCGCCGTGGCGGCAATGCCGGTCCCCGGTGGGGGTGCGTTGGCCGAACACTTCATCACGCAGCCTGATGACGCCTATCGCGGCTACGCCATCAAATGGGATGGCGAATGGCAGGTGACGTACGAGACGTTCCGCGATATGGGGGCGGCCTATGCGGTTGGCCTGATCCTGATCTATTTACTGGTGGTCGCCCACTTCGGGTCTTACCTTACGCCGCTCATCATCATGGCGCCGATCCCGCTGACCATTATTGGCGTAATGCCCGGGCATGCCTTGTTGGGTGCCCAATACACGGCAACCAGCATGATAGGAATGATTGCATTGGCGGGAATCATCGTGCGTAACTCCATTCTGCTGGTCGACTTCATCAGGTTGCAGGTGCGGGCGGGTACGCCGTTCAAGCAAGCCGTGGTCAGCTCCGCCATCACGCGGGCCCAACCCATCGTGCTCACCGGCCTTGCCGCCATGCTGGGTGCGTTCTTTATTCTGGACGATCCCATTTTCAATGGGCTGGCCATTTCCCTGATCTTTGGAATTTTAGTGTCAACCCTGCTTACCCTGGTGTTGATTCCATTGCTGTACTACATGGCCTATCGCCATAGGCTTGACTCCCTTCTTATTAAGGAAACTCCATGACTTCTTGGCAAATTGTTCGCACGGTCGCCGGCTTATTCATCATGGGCTCGCTGCTCTTGGGCGCCCCGGCGAGCCCATGGTTTCATAGCGAATGGTGGCTGGCCTTCACCGCCTTCGTGGGACTGAATATCTTCCAAAGCGGCCTGACACGCTGGTGCTTCATGGAGACCTTGCTGCGCAAGCTCGGCGCCCGGCCATGAATAAAATGCTGGCCGCACTTCTGCTTACAAGCGCCACGTCCGCCGGCGCCGCCGATTTGCTCGATACATGGCACGCGGCCCGCACGCATGACGCCGAATTTTCGGCCGCTTTTGCGTCCTTCGAAGCGGGGGCTAGCCGCCGCGATCAGGCCCGTGCCTTGTGGCGGCCGTCGGTCGGGATCAATGTGATGGTGGGAAGCATGACGAGCGATACCAGCACGAAAGGAGCACAGTTTACGGCGCCCGGATTTGGTCAGTCCGCGGGGGTGGGCTTCGACACGTCTGTGCGCGGTGGCGCGCTGGAGCGCTATGAAGTGACGGCAAGCCAGCCGCTCATCGATGGCAAGCGGCGGGCGCAAAGCCGCCAGCTTGCGCTGTCGGCCGACATGGCAGCCATTGCATGGACCGACGCGCGCCAAGCGTTGATGCTGAAAGCGGCGCAACGCTACTTTGATGTCCTGATCGCCGATCAGACCTTGCGCTTGTTGCAGCAGCAGCACACCGCCGCGCAACGCACGTTCCAGGAGTCGCTGGACCGGCATCACATTGGCGACGTCCCCGTCACGGACACCCACGAGGCCGCCGCACGCATGGAGGCGGTCAAGGCGCAGGTGATGCTTGCGCAAAATGACCTGCTGATCAAGGAGGCCGCTTACCGTGACCTGACCGGTCGCCAGCCACACGACCTGGCCGCATTGAAAAGCGACGCCACGAGTAGCGGTGGATTCGCCCCCAC
>CAZONP010000342.1:0-2446 GCA_964581155.1 uncultured Candidimonas sp.
GCCTAAGCCCTGACCAACAACACCAGGGCGTGCAGCAACACGCCGATCAGGCCGCCCACCAGTGTGCCGTTGAAGCGTATGTATTGCAGATCGCGGCCCACGATAAGTTCCAGTTCATTCACCAAGTGGCGCTCGTCCCAGTTCTTGACCGTGCGCGATATGTGGTCGGTGACGCCGCTGCGCAGTGTTTCGGTAAGCTTATGCGCGCTGGACAGCAGGTGACTATTGATGGCATTGCGCAGAGACGGATCCGCCACGAGCTTTTGCCCCATGGCTTGCAGCGCCTTCTCCAGGTGCCGGGTGAGTGCCGATTCGGGTGACGCAAGATCGCGCCGCAAGGCGGCGTGGATCTCGTCCCATAACCCCCGAACATACGCCTGCACCTGAGGCTGCGCGATGATGCGCTGCTTTAGGGCGGCCACCTGCGCGGCTACTTCCGGATCGGTGTGCAGGCGCCGTATGTAATCGGTGACCCACTCTTCATAATCCTGTCGCACCGGATGGTCGGGCTGCGACAAGACGTCGTGCAATTCATCGATAAGCGCGCGAGCCAGTTTGTCGGTCAGTTTGTCGGCCATGGTGTCGGTTGATGACACCAGGCCCACGGCGCCAACTACCTTGGGCCATTCTTTTTTTGCGTACTTGAGCAGCAGGCCCGACACACGATCCTTGATCTCGTCATTGGAAAGATAGGCGGCCAGTCGTTGCAGGGCTTCGTTCAACAAGCGTTGGTGGCGGCCGTCGCGCGTCAGCAAGTCGAGCACATCGCCTGCAGTGCGGCCGGCGTCCCAGCGCTGCAGGGTTGTAGTGACGAATTCCAGTATAACTTTGCGTATGGCGGTCTCGTCGAGCAAATCCAGCACTTGCACAGCCACTTTTCGTGCGCCTTCGCTCAGCTGTCGTGCCTGCGCCGGTTCGCTCAGCCACAGCCCGAGCTTGGCGGCGGGGTCAAATATCTTGAGTTTTTCGAGCAGCGTCTCCGGATCCAGAAAGTGGTCGCGTACGAAGACGGCCAGATTGTCGCCAATGCGCTCTTTATTTCCGGGAATGATGGCGGTGTGGGGTATGGGTATGCCCATGGGGTGCCGGAATAGCGCCACCACAGCGAACCAATCGGCCAGCGCGCCTACCGTCGCAGCTTCGCAGAAGGCACGAACCCATGCCCACACGCCTTGACTGCCCATAAGGTGGCTGGTGATGAAACCGCTGATCATGGCAACCAGCAAGGCTGCGGCGGCGATCTTCATGCGCCGCAGGCCAAGGCGGCGAGAGTCTACGGCAAGGGGCGTGGCGTTGGAGGGTTCCATGTCTCATTCTAAAGCCCACGCGGGGAGGCCGCCGCCTCCCGTCCGGACTGTGCGTCAGTGCCCGGAGCTGGCGTCGATGGACTCGCTGCTGTGAAAGATGGAATCGTCTTTCTTGCCTTCAACCGTCAGGATGCCCGTCAGGCCTTTCTCCATTCGCGACAAGGCGTGGTCGACCAGTACGTAGCGCCCGGGGTAATCCGTCTTGAATTCCAGCATGGTTGCGCCGCCTGGTGGAACCAGAGTGGTTTGTACGTCAGTCAGCGGCGCGCTGGTCAGAGAGGCGTGTTTATAGACACGATCAAATACTTCACCGATCAGGTGCACGCTGGAAGCCAGGTTAGGCCCGCCTACACCAAAGTAAATGCGAACCACATCGCCCACATTGGACTTCATGTCGTAGATCTTGGTGAGCGCATCCATGGAGCCGTTGAACATGAGGTGTTCTGGGTTCTCGGCCAGCAACTTCTCCAAAGAAAACTCTTGTAATCCGCTCGTGCCGTGAGGCTGCGCGGTATACAGTTCCCCCTGCATGATGTAGAACTCGCGGTCCACCTTGGGCAGGCCGCCCTCGGGCTCGACCAGGATCATGCCGTACATGCCGTTGGTAATGTGCTGAGCGACCATGGGCGTTGCGCAGTGGTAGACAAATAAGCCAGGATGCATGGCCTTGAACGTGAAGCTCTTGGTCTGGCCCGGGGCCACTTGCGTCACCGCCGCACCGCCGCCCGGTCCCGTCACGGCGTGGAAGTCTACCGAGTGGATATGACTGCTTTCCTTCGCATTGGTCACATTCACCGTCACCGTGTCACCGACCCGCACGCGCACCATGGGACCCGGCACCTTGTTATTGAAAGTCCAAAAACGGTAGGTGCTGCTGTCGCCGAGGCGGGCTTCAAGCTCGGTTGTCAGCAGATCGACCGTGACGGCCTTGGGTGCGCGGTCGCCGACGGGTTCGCCGACATTGGCTGGATCGTGCGCAATCTGTGGAAACTGGCGAGTATCGGCCGCGACGGGTTCGCCGACGATGATCTTGCCGACCATTCCTGCGGCCTTATGGCCGGGCAGCGTGCACAAGTATTCAAATACGCCATTCTTGTGGGCGCGAAATACGATGGCGGTGGCCGAGCCCTTGCCGGAAA
>CAZONP010000343.1:0-2440 GCA_964581155.1 uncultured Candidimonas sp.
GCTGGCCTACCTTGCGCAGAATTTCCGAACGCTGCATGGGCGAGCTGTGGCGCCAGGTTTCGAAGGCGCGCGCCGCTGCGGCTAACGCGCGGTCCAGGTCGGCCGTGGTGGCGTGCGGCAGGTGACCTAGCACATCGAGTGTGGATGGGTTCGTGACTTCTTCGGTTTTCCGGCCTTCGCCGCTTATAAATTCACCGTCAATATATAAGGCTAAGGATTCGTACATATAAGCTTCCCGTTTGATAAAAAAAGGCGCGGCAACTTTCAGACCGACTTCCGGAGCGTACAGTATTTTATCCCGCCCGCCATAATCAGAATACCCAGCGATAACTCGCGTTGATCCAATACGAAGAGTCGCCGCCCTGGGTGGTGGCGTTGAGCATGACGGCCCCTACACCGCCCAGCAGCTTGCTTTCAAGGCCCACCCCGGCGCGCAGCCAGTCGCGCTTCTGGCGTTGACCATCGAGGGCAAAGCCGTAAAGACCGATCACCTGGCCTTTCGCCTGTGCGCCTTCGCTTTCGAAACGGTGCGCAGCCTCCAGGCGTCCCAGCAGATTCACCTTATCATTGAGCGGATGAACGGCGTCCAGGCCCACGCGAGCGATTGTTGCATGCTCATGGCGACTGTCCCATCGCACAGGGAAACCGCCGCCTTGCTCGGTGTAGCCATCCAGGCTGGTACGCAAATACGTCAGGCTTGCATACGGTGTGAATGCGGTGCGTCCCCAGCTGGCCGCATTGAGCCAATCCATGCGCAGCCGGGCCCCGGCAGTAGAGATATTCGGCTTGCCCGTTGATTGGACTGACGTACCCGCATTCAGGTACGAGCGCTTGACCTCCATGCTGCCATCCGCGTAATAGCCACTGAGGGTCGCATACAGCGAAGTGTCCGGCAGTTTGTACGTCAGCTCCGGTAATACAAACGTATTGCGCAAGGTCGACGTATCGCCCAGCCCGGTATGCTCACGTCGATAATTGTGCCCGAGTGCAATATTGAACTGCAGATTCGAGGTCAGGCTTTTGGCAAAACCGAACTCGGCGATGCCCTGGTTCGCGTCGTACTGTCCGCTATTCTGGCGGCCAACATCACCGCCTACCCATACGCTGTAGCGTCCCAGCGGCAATAGGCCGCGCATGGGATTTCCGTGCAATCCGTTCATGGCCATATCGGCATTGTTTTGTGCCAGTGTTGGCGCATTGGCGACCCGCATCAGGCTGTCGTTGAATGCGGCCACGTCGATCATGCCGGAACCGGCGGCACCGACGCGCGCGATAAAAGCGTGGTTGTTGGCGAGCCGGCCAGTCACTACATTCCCTTCGGCGTTGACGCCATATGCCGCAGCTGAGGTAGCGCCGGAGACTGTCACGCCATTGTCGGCCAGCCACTGCTCCACGGATTGCATGCCGGATTTGGGTGTCCAGCGAAAGGCGCGCATGGTGTCACCCGTCGCGCCGTCGGCGGATGTACCCACCACGACATCGCCAGCGGCGTTTACGTCGTACGCAAGCGACATTGTGCCGCCATTGATCGTGCCCAGGCTTTCCATGCCGGTGCCCGCGGTCCAGCGAAAGGCGCGTCCGTTGCTTGGCGTGAGGTCATTGGCACTGCCCACCACCACATCACCAATTGCGTTTACGCCGGTGGCATTTGTTCGGTCGCGGCCGGGGAGTGCGCCAAGGTCTATCATTCCGGTGGCGGTCCAACGAAAAGCATGGGACGTATTCGCTACAGTATCCGACAAGGTGCCGACGACGACATCGCCGGCCGCGTTCACATCATTGGCTTGGGAGGTGTCATAGCCAACCAGTGTGCCCAGGCTTATCATGCCGGTGGCACGGGTCCAACGAAAGGCGCGTAACTTATCCCCCGCGAAACCGTCTGAACTTGTCCCCACCACCACATCGCCGGCTGCATTCACGCCGGTGGCCAACGAATTGATCCCGCCATTCAGCGAGCCAAGGCTCTCCATCGTGCCAGTGGCTACGGTCCACCGGAATGCACGGATTGCACCCCCGGCACCATCTTGCGCGTCTCCCACCACGACATCGCCGAGCCCGTTTACCGCCGTCGCGTTTGAGAAACTGCCACCGTTGAGCATGCCCAAGCTGACCATGCCAGTCGCTGGTGTCCAGCGGAATGCTGTCTGTGGCGCGGGTCCGTTGGCCGTCCCCACGATGACGTCACCCATTGCGTTGATGCCAGCGGGTTGCGAAACGGAGCCGCCGGCAAGCAGCCCAAGGTCAAGGAGGTCGGTAGCATGGACCGGCAGAGTGCAAAGCAACCACGGCAGAATGCAGCGCCGTGCAAGGCTTATGCGTAGCGATGAGCTGGTTTTCATTATTTTTCCTGGTCTGAAGTGCTGGCGAGTATAGAAATTTGTTTACACTTCAAACTGAGCAAATCTGAGCGCTGATCACAGGAGGCCCGCATGTCCGATCC
>CAZONP010000344.1:0-2438 GCA_964581155.1 uncultured Candidimonas sp.
GCTGGCCTACCTTGCGCAGAATTTCCGAACGCTGCATGGGCGAGCTGTGGCGCCAAGTTTCAAAGGCTTTCGCTGCTGCAGCCAACGCGCGATCCAGGTCGGCCGTAGTGGCGTGAGGCAAGTGGCCCAATACATCGAGCGTGGATGGGTTCGTGACTTCTTCGGTTTTACGGCCTTCGCCGCTTACAAATTCGCCGTCTATATAAAGGGCTAAAGTTTCGTACATTTAAGCTTCCCGTTTAATATATTCAACTTGAATCATATACGGTGCGCCCGATTAATGGTTTAGGCATAAATGATTCGCCAGCCTAGAACACCCAACGGTAGCTGGCGTTGAGCCAATATGTAGAACTGCCGCCCTGGGTGGTGGCATTGAGCATGACGGCGCCTACACCGCCCAATAGCTTGCTCTCCAGGCCGACCCCGGCGCGCAGCCAGTTGCGCTTGTCGCGTTGGTCATCGAAGGCAAAGCCATGCAGCCCGATGACCTGGCCGGTCACCCGGGCGGCTTCGTCCTCGAAGCGGTGTGCCGCCTCAAGCCGCCCCAACACATTCACCTTGCTATTGAGCGGGTAAACCGCGTCCAGGCCGATACGGGCGGTGGTGGCGTGCTCCCGACGGCTGTCCCATCGCGCCGGAAAGCCGCCGCCCCGTTCGGTGTAGCCAGACAGATGGGTGCGCATGTAGGTCAGGCTCGCGTACGGTGTGAAGGCGGTCCGGCCCCAACTGGCTGCATTGAGCCAGTCCACGCGCAGCCGGCCACCGGCAGTCGAGACACTCGGTTTTCCTGTCGAGTTAACGGGCGTACCCGCGTTCAAATACGAGCGCTTGATCGCCATGTCGCCGTCCGAGTAGTAGCCGCTGAGTGTCGCGTGCAGCGAGGTGTCAGGCAAGCGATACGTGAGTTCAGGCAGGACGTAGGTGCTGCGCAAGGTGGTAGTGTCGCCCATTCCGGTATGCTCGCGGCGATAGTTGTGGCCCAGGGCAACACTGAATTGCAGGTTTTCTGTCAGGCTTTTGGCAAAGCCGAGCTCGGCGATACCCTGGTCGCCGTCGTACTGGCCGCTGTTCTGGCGGCCTGCGTCGCCGCTTACCCATACACTGTAGCGCCCGCGCGGCAATAGACTGCGCATGGGATTGCCGTGCAGACCATTCATGGCCAAGTCGGCATTGTTTTGTGCCAGGGTTGCCGCGTTGGCAACGCGCATCAGGCTGGTGTTGAAGGCGGCCACGTCGATCATGCCCGAGCCGGCGCCACCGACCCGCGCGATGTAGGCGTGGTTGTTACTGAGCCGGCCGGTCACGACGTTGCCGTCAGCACTGACGCCGTCTGCGGTAGCCGATGTATGGCTCGAGACCGTCACGCCGTTGTCCGCCAGCCACTGCTCCACGGATTGCATGCCGGTTTCCCGGGTCCAGCGGAAGCCGCGCATTACGTCAATCGTATCGCCGTCATGAGACCTACCCACCACGACATTGCCTGCGGCATTTACGTCCGAAGCAGACGAAATTGAGCCGCCATTGATCGTTCCCAGGTCTTCCATCGTGCCCGTGGCCTCCGTCCAGCGAAAGGCGCGTGAGTTGCTTGGCGTGCTGTCACCGGCAACGCCCACGACGACATCGCCAATGGCATTGACGGCGGTGGCGGATGTCCGGTCGCGGATACCGAGGATGCCGAGGTCTTCTATGCCGGCATCCGTCCACCGAACGGCACGGATGCTATCCGGCGTTCCAAATATTGATGCGTTGCCCACGATAACATCACCCTTTGCGTTCACATCTTCGGCTTGCGAGGAGTCGTAGGAAGGAAGTGTTCCCAGATCTTCCATGGCGGTGGCAACGGTCCACCGAAAGGCGTGGTACAGGTTCTCTGCAGCGCTGTATCTACTTCTGCCCACGACCACATCGCCAGCCGCATTCACGCCGGTAGCAAAGGAGGCGTTGCCGCCCGTGAGCGTTTCAAGACTCACCATGCCCGTGGCTGCGGTCCAGCGGAACGCACGGAATTCCCCGGCGGAGCTACCATCTGTCGCGTCTCCCACCACGACATCGCCGATCGCGTTAACTGCCGTCGCGCTTGATTGACTACCACCGCTTAACATGCCCAAGCTGACCATGCCCGTGGAGGCTGTCCAGCGGAAGGCTGTGAAGCCGGGTGCAATAGACCGTCCTACGACGACATCACCCCTTGCATTGATACCATAAGGTTCTGCAATGTTAGTGCCGGGAAGCCGCCCAATATCAAGGAGTTGGCTAGCTTGAACAGGCAGGGCACACAGCAGCCACGGTAGAACGCAGCGCAACGAAAGATTCATGCTTGAAGAGTGATTGGCTTTCATTTTTATCCCAGTTGAACAGCGGGGAAGTATAAAAATTTGTTTAAACTTCAAACTGAGCAAATCTGAGCGCTGATCACAGGAGGCCCGCATGTCCGATCC
>CAZONP010000345.1:0-2426 GCA_964581155.1 uncultured Candidimonas sp.
TTGCTGGTCAAGGGCGCTGTCCCCGGCCACAAGAACGCCGACGTTATCGTGCGTCCCGCCATCAAGATGTCGGCCAAGAAAGGAGCCTAATCATGGAACTACAGCTCCTGAATGACCAAGGTCAATCCGCATCAACGTTCGCCGTTCCCGACACCGTTTTCGGCCGCGACTTCAACGAAGCGCTCGTTCACCAGATCGTCGTGGCATTTCAAGCCAATGCGCGCAGCGGTAACAGTGCCCAAAAGGGTCGCGATACCGTCAAGCACAGCACCAAGAAACCTTGGCGCCAAAAAGGCACCGGTCGCGCCCGTTCGGGTATGACGTCCTCGCCCATCTGGCGTGGAGGCGGTCGTGCATTCCCCAACTCGCCTGAAGAAAACTACACGCAGAAAGTCAACAAGAAGATGTATCGCGCCGGTATGCGTGCGATTCTCTCGCAGTTGGCCCGCGAAGGTCGTATTTCGGTGATCGACTCCTTTGTACTGGACGCGCCAAAAACAAAATTGGCCGCTACCAAACTCAAGGACATGGGACTGGAATCCGTGCTTATCATTACCGATTTGCTCGACGAAAACCTCTATCTCGCGATGCGCAACTTGCCGCATGTTGCCGTCGTTGAACCGCGTTATGCCGATCCGCTGTCGCTGATTCACTACAAGAAAGTAGTGATCACCAAGCCGGCAATCGCCCTATTCGAGGAGATGCTGGGATGAAAGCCGAACGCTTGATGCAAATTATCCTGGCTCCGATCGTGACTGAAAAAGCCACGTTTGTTGCCGAAAAAAATCAGCAAATCGCTTTTCGTGTTGTGGCCAACGCCACCAAACCCGAAATCAAGGCCGCCGTCGAACTTCTCTTCAAGGTTGAAGTGGAAGCCGTACAGGTCTTGAACCAGAAGGGCAAAGAAAAGCGTTTTGGCCGTTTCATGGGTCGCCGCCGCAACGAGCGCAAAGCATATGTGTCGCTCAAGCCGGGTCAGGAACTCGACTTTACAGAGGTGAATTAAATGGCACTCGTAAAAGTCAAGCCAACTTCGCCCGGCCGCCGTGGCATGATCAAGGTGGTAACGCCTGGTCTGCACAAAGGCGCGCCCTTCGAAGCTCTGCTCGAAAAGAAAATACGTGGTTCTGGCCGTAACAACAATGGTCACATTACTGTGCGCCATCGTGGCGGTGGTCACAAGCAGCATTACCGTCTGGTCGACTTCCGTCGCAACAAAGACGGCATTCCTGCGAAAGTTGAACGCCTGGAATACGACCCTAACCGCACGGCGCACATTGCGTTGTTGTGCTATGCCGACGGCGAGCGCCGCTACATCATCGCTCCTCGCGGCCTGGAAGTTGGCGCAACGTTGTTGTCCGGCATGGATGCTCCCATCCGCTCCGGCAACACGCTGCCTATCCGCAACATCCCAGTGGGCTCGACCATTCACTGCATCGAAATGCTGCCTGGCAAAGGCGCGCAAATGGCGCGTTCCGCAGGTGCTTCGGCTGTGCTGATGGCTCGCGAAGGTACATACGCTCAGGTGCGCTTGCGCTCCGGCGAAGTCCGCCGCGTTCACATCGACTGCCGCGCAACGATCGGTGAAGTCGGAAACGAAGAACACAGCTTGCGTCAAATTGGTAAGGCCGGCGCCATGCGTTGGCGCGGTGTCCGTCCTACGGTTCGTGGTGTTGCCATGAACCCGGTCGATCACCCGCACGGTGGTGGCGAAGGCCGCACTGGCGAAGGTCGCGAACCGGTTAGCCCATGGGGTACACCGGCCAAGGGCTTCAGAACCCGTCGTAACAAGCGCACAGACAATATGATTGTCTCGCGCCGCAAGCGCAAGTAAGGGGCGAACAACATGTCACGTTCGATCAAAAAAGGCCCATTCGTCGATGCGCATCTGATCAAAAAGGTCGATGCAGCCGTCGAAGGCAAAGATAAGCGGCCGATCAAGACCTGGTCGCGTCGTTCAACCATCCTGCCCGAGTTCATTGGGCTTACCATTGCTGTGCACAACGGCCGCCAGCACGTTCCCGTTTACATCAACGAGAACATGGTCGGTCACAAGCTCGGCGAGTTCGCGCTGACCCGTACGTTCAAGGGTCACGCAGCGGACAAAAAGGCCAGGAGGTAAGTGATGGAAACTACAGCCATTATTCGTGGCGTCCACATTTCGGCCCAGAAGACGCGTCTGGTCGCGGACATGATCCGCGGCAAACCCGTCGCACAAGCGCTGAACATCCTGACGTTCACACCTAAGAAAGCCGCGGGCATCGTCAAAAAGGCTCTTGAGTCCGCGATCGCCAACGCCGAGCACAACGACGGCGCCGACATCGACGAACTGAAGGTCACCACTATTTACGTGGACAAGGCCCAGTCGATGAAGCGCTTTTCCGCCCGTGCAAATGGCCGCGGTAACCGGATCGAGAAGCAGACTT
>CAZONP010000346.1:0-2415 GCA_964581155.1 uncultured Candidimonas sp.
TGGCAGATTACCGGGGACTGCCCGTGATCCTGGTGCATGACGACTGGAATATTGGGATAGGTTTCGACGGCGGCCTGGATAAGATACTTCAGAAACCCTTCGCCCGCGTACTTTCGCGCACCGGCCGACGCCTGCATGATGACCGGGCTGTCGGTTTCGGCCGCCGCTTCCATGATGGCCTGCACCTGTTCAAGGTTATTGACGTTGAAAGCGGGAATACCGTAGCCGTTTTCGGCGGCGTGATCCAGCAACTGACGCATGGAAACTAGGGCCATGACAAGACCTCCTGGGGCGAAATGAGTGGAATACCGTAAAGATACGATTTTACGGGGGAATGAGATAAATTGCTGGCTGTCAGCCCCGTATGGCCGACTTAGGACGGAAGGCGGTTACAACAGCGGAATGTGTCTGGATATAAGGCCCGCCAATCAAATCCAGGCAATACGGCACGGCGGCGAAAATTCCGGGCACCAGGGTGGCGCCCTGGCCATCCTTTAAGCCTTCCAGCGTTTCCTTGATGGCCTTGGGCTGGCCGGGCAGGTTGATGATCAGCGCTGCGTGCCCGGCGCTTTCGCGTATTACCGCCACCTGCCGCGACAAGATGGCGGTGGGGACGAACTTCAGGCTGATCTGTCGCATTTGTTCGCCAAACCCCGGCATTTCCTTGGTGGCCACCGCCAGGGTTGCTTCCGGTGTGACATCGCGTCGTGCCGGACCTGTGCCGCCGGTGGTCAATACCAGGTCGCATCCCAGTTCATCGACCAGTTCGATCAGCGTAGCCGATATGGTATCGGCGTTATCGGGAATCAGGCGACTGACCACTTGCGGGGACTGCACCACCGCCGCTGCAAGCCAGTCATGCAATGCGGGGATGCCGGCATCGGCATAGACGCCGCCCGACGCGCGGTCGGAAATGGAAACGAGCCCCACCAGCAGATCGTCGGGATGGCGGCGAACAAGGCGCAAATTGGCTGGCATTGCGTCTTAGTTCCGCGCGCGTTGCTGAAGGACTTCCACTGCGGGCAGTGTCTTGCCTTCCAGGAACTCAAGAAAGGCACCGCCGCCGGTGGAGATATAGTCGATCTGGTCGGTGATGCGGTACTTGGCGATGGCGGCCAATGTGTCGCCGCCGCCGGCAATCGAGAAACCTTCGGAGTCGGCAATGGCTTGGGATACAACCCTGGTGCCATTGGCGAAATTGTCGAATTCAAACACGCCAACCGGCCCGTTCCACACTATCGTGCCGGCCTGCTTCAGGATGGCCGCCAGCTGTTCGGCAGTTTGCGGACCGATGTCGAGGATTTGATCGTCGTCGGCGACATGGTCGGCCGCCTTGACGGTTGCCGTCGCCGTGGCGCTGAATTCCTTGGCGCACACGACGTCCACCGGAATAGGCACCGCAGCTCCACGCTGCTTCATGATGTCGATGACGGCGCGTGCCTGGTCGATTTGATCGGGTTCGGCCAAAGATTTGCCGATGGGGAGGCCCGCAGCCAGCATGAAGGTGTTGGCAATACCGCCACCAACCACCAATTGGTCGACCTTGTCGGCCAGGGCCCGCAGAATGGAAAGCTTGGTCGACACTTTAGCGCCGCCCACAATGGCGACGAGCGGACGCTTGGGGTCCTGCAGGGCACGGCCCAGGGCAACCAGCTCCGCTGCAAGCAGCGGTCCGGCGCAGGCCACCGGCGCGTGCAAGGCAATGCCATGCGTCGTGGCTTCGGCGCGGTGCGCCGTGCCGAACGCATCGTTGACATAGACGTCGCAAAGCGCGCCCATCTTGCGGGCAAGTTCGGCGTCGTCCTTTTTCTCGCCCACATTACAGCGGCAATTCTCGAGCAGAACAACCTGCCCCACGTCCACCTTCACGCCGTCCACCCAGTCGGTCAGCAACGTGACCGGCTGGCCCAGCAATTCGGACAGGCGCGCTGCCACAGGCGCGAGCGAGTCGGCCTGCGTTACCGTGCCTTCCACGGGACGCCCCAAGTGAGACGTAACCATGACGGCGGCACCGCCATCGAGCGCCATGCGTATGGCCGGGACCGAGGCACGAATGCGCGTGTCTTCGGTGATTTTCCCGTCCTTCAGGGGCACATTGAGGTCGGAGCGGATAAAGACCCGCTTGCCGACGAGCGCGTCCGTTGTTGCCAGGGAAGAAAGCGTTTTAATGGTGGGCATGGTGGGCAGGTCTCGAAGCCGTTACTTGGCCGACATTAGGGCAACAGTGGTGTCGAGCATGCGATTGGAGAAACCCCATTCGTTGTCGTACCACGACGTTACCTTGACGAGCGAGCCCGATACCTTGGTCAGGCCAGCGTCGACCGTGCTTGAGGCGGGGTTGTGGTTGTAGTCGACCGACACCAGAGGTTCGTCGCTATATTCCAGAATGCCTTTGAGCGGCCCCTGTTCAGCGGC
>CAZONP010000347.1:0-2386 GCA_964581155.1 uncultured Candidimonas sp.
AGCATTCATAATGCTGATGTCCCAGGTTCAAGTCCCGGTGTAGCCACCATACAAATCAAGGGGTTAGCGAAAGCTAACCCCTTTTTGTTTTGGGCCGTTGACCACGAATTGACTAAGCGTTGACCACGGCGGCACTTCCGCCCCTTATTTGCGCGAGCGGGGAAAGCTCGAGCGCGGCGACCAAGTGATCGGGCGACAGATGCGCATAACGCATCGTCATCTTGATATCGGAGTGCCCGAGAACACGTTGCAGGGTCAGGATGTCACCGCCGGCCATCATGAAATGGCTTGCGAACGTATGCCTCAGGATATGGGTTAGCTGGCCCGGAGTCGTGAACCCGCAGCGCACATACGCACCACGGAACGCCGACCGGCAAGACGTGAACAGGCGACCAGTTCCAGGCATCCCCTTTTCGAGAATGACGGCCTCAACATCTGGCGGAATCGGCACCGAACGCGACTTGCTGTTTTTGGTCCGGTGAAAATGGACCTTGCCGGCGAACACCGCCGAGCGCGTCAGTTCCTCAGCCTCACCCCAGCGGCACCCCGTCGAGGCACAAACCAGGGCCACAGGGTAGCAATGGGAGTTTATTGATTGCTGGCACTCATCGAGCAGGCGCTTGAGCTGATCGAGCGTCAGAAAGGAAAGCTCGGTCTGATCGGTCTTGATCTGACGAACCGCCGCCAGGGGGTTAGCACCATGCCAGGCACCCAAGCGGATAAGCTCGGAGAACACCGCAGAAAGGTAGCGCTGTTCATGATTGACCGTGTGGACAGAAACGTCCTGGAGGCGGCGCGCGCGATACTGCGACCAGGACAACGCCGAGAAATGTGACGCAAGCGGATCGCCCAGGCGTTCGCAGATGGCCAGGGTACGAGACAGCCGCGTCTTTTCATCCTTGAGAGTGCAGCCATGCAATTCATGCCATAGGCGCACCAGGTCAGAAAGCCGATCATCGAGCGGTCGCCCCGTCACTTCCAATTGCGTCGAATAGTCTTGCTCATATCGCGCAGCAGCGGATTTAGTGGAAAAACCAAACTTCCTAATCCGCTCGCCCTGATGATAAAAATCAGCAGCCCAACCCTTGCCATGCTTGCGCGCAGTCATACCGCCCTCCCCCACCGGACATGCCGTTCCTCAAGCAAGTCACGAATATGTTCGAAAAGTTGATGCTCGGTCATTCCCTTATCTTGATAATGGTCGCGAATTACCGACCAGCATTCCCACTTCTTAAGAACTTGAAAAGCTCGCTCAGCCGGAACACGTTCACGAGCAAGTAAACTAATGAAGTTTCCCAAGAACAGCTCAACATTCTTGCCAGTAAAACCCTTACTCGTTTTGTAATACCGCTTATATTCAGTCTGATCAAGCAACGAATCAGCCGGAATATCAATGCGCACATCGTCGCGAATAAGGGTCCAGAACGGATCGAAGTAACCGGGGCGCGCAAGCAGCTTGAATTGACGAAGACCGTATCGCCACAGGCCGTCCAGGTGCGCGGAGAACTGCGCAAACGACCGCGTTTCAATGAAGGAGCCGGTCCGCAGGTCAACGGAGCCGGTCGCGAATTGCTGAATCACCGAGTGATGAAAGCGCAGCTCAACACGCCAGACGTCAGCGGACGCGTCATAATTCCCCTCGTCATCCAGGTCAACCGGATGATCGGTGCGACGCCACACGCTTTCCCAGTAGTCGAGCTTATCCGTCGCCCTGGCCTGTTCGGTCTTGTTGTAGATACTCAGTTGCACGCCGCCAGCAGAGCCAAACAGGTATGACTCACCCCGCCCGTATACGCTGGACTTTGTTTCCCAATGCAATTCATTAACGCCGGAAATATCGCGAATGTTACGAGCGCGACAATGCAGGCGAGCCACGATGTCGGCCGGCGGGGTCCAGCCCTGGACGTCGAGAGCCAGATGAACCGCACATTGATTAATTTCGATATTAGTTAGCAACTCTGACGCATAGTAATCCATGCGCGACTGGAGGCGTTCAGGAGACAGCGAGTCGATTGCGTGCGGTGAAACTTCGATTTTCAAATGCGGGCCGATAACGTCAACTTTCGAGTTGAAGTTTTTTACCAGAAGGATGAAACCCAGGTCGGAATTCTGGAGCTTGTATTGATAGCCCGAGTCCCGCCCTACCCGGCCGGCGTGCCAACGGTCGCCAGCGAAATCGACGATCGCCCCCGGGACTTCGAACAGCGAAAAGATCTCAGGGCGAATCAGTCCCCGATACAACTGGCGCACGGTATCCACGCCGCAGCGCAGCAGGCGCAAGCCGGACAGATCGACAAAGCCCACGCGTGAGGGATCAACGAAAAGGCGACTCGTGATCGACTCCCGACCGGTCAGGAGATCAATGCGGGAAAAATCAGCGGTTTTA
>CAZONP010000348.1:0-2385 GCA_964581155.1 uncultured Candidimonas sp.
GCCTGGCTGGTCAAATTCCCGGCCCACCAGGAGCACCCCGAAGTATGTGCCATCGAAGCCGTCTATGCCCAATGCCTGCGCGAGTGTGGCATCAACACCCCGCAGACGGAATACTTTGACCTGCCCAATGGTCAGGCCGCCTTCGCCACCAAACGCTTTGACCGGCAACAGGGAATGCGGGTGCCCATGCAGAGTCTCGCCGCCTTCACCGGGGCTGATTTCCGCAGCCCAGGCACGTTGGACTATGCCAACTTCCTGCGCGCGACCGGGCTTTGCACCAACGACGTGCGAGAGAAAGCGTTTGCGTTCGAGCGCGCCGTCTTCAATGTGGTGTTCAACAACCGGGACGACCACCCCAAGAACTTCGCGTACATCATGTCAGCCACCGGTCAGTGGACCTTGGCCCCAGCTTACGACGTGACCTTCTGCGAGGGGCCGGCTGGCTATCACCAAATGGACGTCATGGGAGAAGCCTTGCACATCAGCCGAAAGAGCATGCTCCTCCTTGGGGTGGAAGAAGCTGAACTGCCGGCCCAAAACGCCGCCGACATCATCGACAACATCTGCCAGGTAGCGGGTAGTTTCACTGCCAATGCCAAGCGTCTGCACCCTGGCCGGATTACACAAGACACTCTGCGTACGATTCAAGAGCGAATCGATGACAATATTCGTTTGCTTCGTTAACAGCCGATCAGGCGAAGGTCCTTAATCCTGACTATCGTCTTTTAAAATACCCGAATAGACCGGCAAGTCTATGTTTGCGCCCGAGAGTATCACCCCAACCTGCTTCCCCTGTATATTTGGCTGATCCTGCAGCAGCGCCGCCAGCGCAGCCGCGCCGGCGCCCTCCGCCAAGTTGTGAGTATCCCGGTAATAGATGCGAATCGCCCGAGCAATTTCCGCATCGGTGACCGAGACGATACGGTCCGCGCCCTGAGCATATACCTCAAATGCCTGGGGGACCGGTATTCGAACCGCCAGACCGTCGGCAAACGTATTGGCCGATTCGGTCTGGATCAAACGCCCTTCCTCAAACGACAGCTTCGCCGCCGGCGCTTCGCTCGACACCACACCCACGATTCTTGTCGCGAGGCCCAACGCGTCGCGTGCGGTGATGACGCTACAGATGCCCGAGCCACAGCCAATGGGCACATAGACGGTATCCAGGTCAGGCGCGGCCGTCAGGAGTTCCAAGCCGTATGTTGCAACTCCACGGACAATCTCAGGATGGTAGGGTGGGACCAGGAAAAGACCCTCCTTTTCCGCCTGTCTCCCGGCTTCGATGCGGGCCTCATCAAAATCCCTGCCAAATTCAATAACTTCCGCGCCAAACGCTTGCATGGCCAGGTTTTTTTCTGGGGAGTTGTTGCAAGGAACAATGATTCTCGCCTTGAGCCCCGCCCAACGAGCTGCCAAAGCCTGGCTTTGACCATGATTGCCGCGAGTCGCGGTGATAACGCCGACCACGTCAGGCCGAGTACGCTTGAGCCAGTCAATAAGAGTAATGCCGCCGCGTATTTTGAAGGCACCGGTCGGCGTGTGGTTTTCGTGTTTCACCCAGACTTTGGTACCGACCATCTGACTCAACAGCGGCCAATCATACTGGGGCGTTGCCGGCATATACTGGTAGATCAGACGCGCAGCATCTTCGATTTCACTTTTGCTGAAAAGACTCATATCAATAAGCTCCCATGTTATTGTTTTTATTCTAGTTAGGAAAAAATTCCTTACTGTCGAAAAACTGACCTGCCATCATCATGAAAGACACCGTCGCGCCGACGCTTACCCATCCACCGAGCGAGCCGGTTCGCAGACTGACTGCACAGAAATGGCTGATCGAGCTGCTGCCGCAGCAAAGCTACGATGTGTCGTATGTTGCTGATTACCCCGCAATTGGATTCGCCTTCGAAGCCCAAACCGGGATCCATGCAATTGCCAGTGATCGCGTTCGTCCCTTCAGGACCCGACCCAATAGCCTTGCCTATGTACCACACGGCTGCGACGTATTCTCGTCCTCGCCCACGGGTGGCGAATACCTGCGCGTCGTTAATCTGGATTACGGCCCAAGCAGCAGCGCGACGGAACAGTCGTTTAATGACGTGATCGATCCCCTCGCCGTTGCCGCCGCACAGAGTCTACGCAGCCTTCTCCTGGCCAACGCTGAACTGCCGCTCGTGGTTGAAGCCAAGGTCGCCATGCTTGCTGAACGTGTCGAGTTCGCACTAAAAGGCGGTCGACACCTTGAGGCGCTCGGTCGCTGCATGACACCAGCCCGGCTTCGGCGCATTGATGAAGTCATCGACTCCGCCATCGCTGGGGAGATCAGCATCCGGTCAATGGCCCAATCCGTGAATTTATCCGATGGATTCTTTATTCGGGCTTTCA
>CAZONP010000349.1:0-2381 GCA_964581155.1 uncultured Candidimonas sp.
TATGGAAACGAAAACGTACACGCCACCGGCCAGTTTCATTGACCTTCTGATGGATGCCGTCTTCGTCGTCGATACCAATGCCTATATCCTTTTTGCCAGCGCGTCGTGCGAACGCATTTTCGGGTACACCCCCCAGGAAATGATTGGCAGGAATATGTTCGACATGATGGTGCCGGAAGACCGCGACAGAACACGCGAATCGGTGGTGGCAGTCATGGGGGGCGACCCTCAACTTCATTTCGAGAACCGCTATACCCACAAAGACGGGCGGATCATCAATATCATGTGGTCGGCACGCTGGTCGCCAGTCGAGCGGGTGAGGATCGGGGTTGCGCGTGACATCACCGCGCGCAAACGCGCCGAAGCCATGCAGGCCGCGCTCTATGCCATTTCGGAAGCGGCCCATGCCGCGGAAGATTTGCTCGCGCTCTTTGAACGTATCCATCAAATCGTGGGCGATCTATTGCCGGTGGACAACTTCTCCGTGACGCTCTACGACAGAACCACGAACCATTTAAGCTTCCCCTACTATGTGGGTGAGCGCATCCCGATGCCGCGACCAGGCCAATCAGCTGCGGGAACGCTTTGTGCGGAAGTCATTCGTACTCGACAGGCACTGCTGTTGACGCCGGACAACATGGATTCGCGCCTGAAGGAATTGCAGTTCACTTTCCGCACCACCCCGCTCAGTTGGCTTGGCGTCCCGCTCAATTCGCAAAATGGCACGATAGGCGTGCTGTTCGTCAAAAGTTATCCGGGTGGTGTCTGCTACAGCGAAAAGGACCAGGAACTATTGCAGTTCGTCTCGACGCAGATCGCGACTGCGATCGAGCGCCAGCAGATGCAGATCCGGCTGAAGCACATGGCGCAGTACGATCAACTGACGGCTCTGCCGAATCGCGGACTGCTGCACGACCGCCTGAAGGTTGCGTTGTCGACCGCACGCCGGGAGGACGGGCAATTATCCGTGCTCTTCATCGATCTGGACAAATTCAAGCAGGTTAACGACACGCTGGGCCATAGCGCGGGAGACCGCTTGCTGCAAGGCGTCGCCCAACGCCTGACGCAGTGCTTGCGCGAGTCGGATACGGTTGCCCGAGTAGGTGGCGACGAGTTTGTGGTGCTGCTGCCGCGTATTTCATCGCGGGAGCAAGCGTCGGTGGTAGCCGAGAAAATTCGCAACAGCTTAAGCTCGCCGTTTACGATAGACGGCCACAGCCTCAGCATGGTGCCGAGCATCGGGATCGCCCACTATCCGGAGCATGGCGATTGCGAACAGCACCTGCTCAACTATGCCGACAAAGCCATGTATGCCATGAAGAACGGCGAAGCAAGAGCGGTTTAATGGTTATCCGGTATTCAAAAGTAGCGTGCATCGCCGCCATCGCGCTTTTCGCATCACTGGTAGCGTTCGGCAACATGACCGATTACGCAAGCAACTTCGAATTCGTCCGGCATGTATTGCTGATGGACACGATCTTCCCGACTGCAACGATTCGCTATCGCGCGATCGAATCCCCCGCTTTGCATCACGCCGCGTATATTTTCATTATTGCCCTGGAAGTACTGACGGCGCTTCTATGCTGGGTCGGCGTTTACCATCTTTTAAAGCGGGTTAAGTCCTCAGCGCGGGAATTTCATAAAGCCAAGAACGTGGCAATTCTCGGCTTGTCGCTGGGCTTTCTGGTGTGGCAAGTCGGCTTCATGTCGCTAGGCGGAGAATGGTTTGGCATGTGGATGTCCGACCAATGGAACGGCGTGCCAAGCGCGTTCCGGTTTCTCGCCACCATTGCCCTGGTGCTTATCTATCTTGTCCAGCCGGACAGCGATCCGGACGCATAATCTGAACATGAGATCCGGCCAGCGCTTGATTTGTATAATAAATGCATATACAATGCATATATCGATTCTGTTTGAGCGTTCATCTTTCGTGAGGTTTTCAGATGCCCGATAAACCCGCTAAAGTAAAGCTCAATAAGAAAGATAGTCAGCTGCTGATTCGGATCAGCACCGCCGAGCGCGAACAGTTCCTGCAATTATGCGAGGAACTGGATACCACCGCCGCTCGTGAAATCAGGCTGTTTATTCGTGGATTCATCAAGAAGCATGAATCCGTAGAGTAGGCCTCTATGTAAGGAATGCATCATGTCCAAGAACGTTAAAGCTATCAAGCAGAAAATCAAGGCTCGTCAAACTAAAGTAGACAAGCAAGAAAGCAAAATCAAGGCGCTGAAAAAGGCGCTGAAAAAAGCCGCTTAAATTTACACTGGCCCCAAGACGTTGGGGCCGCTTGTAAAGCTAAAGCCATAAGGCCTGGGGCCGGTACATTACCGGACCCGGGCCTTTTTAGTTTTAGTCTATGAGTTACGTTTGGCGTGACC
>CAZONP010000350.1:0-2380 GCA_964581155.1 uncultured Candidimonas sp.
GGTGCCAAAGACACCGAGCATAACCATGCCGTCGTGTTGGCTGCGGAAGTACAACGCCTATACTAAGATTAAGCGCAAGGAATCCGCGTTCATCAAGGAGGCCGGCATGAACAGAATGGCATTCGTCCGCATGGCTCGCCGAATCATGCTGCTCGCGATCGCAGCGGCGCTGGCGATCCCGGTTCTGCATGCCGCAGTCGACACGGCACCGACGCCCCAGGTCACCGTGCTGAAGGTTGATGGCATCATCAGCCCGCCCACCTCGGACTTCATTACCCAGGGCCTGCGCCAGGCGGCCACTGACAAGGCTGTGCTGGCCATTATCGAGCTCGACACGCCGGGCGGGCTCGATTCCTCCATGCGTTCCATCATTCGCCAGATATTGATTTCGCCGGTTCCGGTAGCAACTTTCGTCAGCCCCAGCGGTGCGCGTGCCGCGAGCGCGGGTACATTCATACTTTACGCCAGCCATGTCGCTGCCATGACACCCGCCAGCAACCTGGGCGCCGCGTCGCCCGTGGCCATCGGCGCATCGGCGCCGTCAGGCACCGGTGACGCCAAGAAGGATGGGCAGTCCCCCGCTGATACGATGGCCAGCAAGGCAAAGAACGATGCCGCCGCCTATATTCGCAGTCTGGCGCAATTGCGTGGACGCAATGCCGATTTCGCGGAGAAAGCCGTCACGCAGGCCAGCAGCATGTCGGCCAATGAGGCATTGAAGGCGGGAGTCATCGAGTACGTGGCGGCCGACACCCGCCAGCTCCTGCAGCAGCTGGATGGCAAGCACGTGAAGCTCGACAACGGCTCCACCGTCACACTCGCAACGGCGAATGCCCATATCGTTCATATCGAACCCGACTGGCGCAACCGCATCCTGTCGGTGTTGGCTAATCCCCAGGTAGCGCTCTTGCTGATGATGGTCGGAATTTACGGCTTATTCTTTGAACTGACCAGTCCCGGTATTGCATTGCCAGGCGTGGCAGGCCTTATTTGTCTTCTGCTTGGTCTATATGCGTTTCAGATGCTGCCGGTGAACTGGGCGGGGGTGGCGCTGATTGCAGCCGGGACGGCGATGATGATCTCCGAGGCGTTCTTGCCCAGCTTCGGCATCCTGGGAATAGGGGGGATTATTGCTTTTGTTCTTGGCGGTCTTTTCCTTACAGATACCGGCATACCGGAATTCGATCTGTCCGTGCCGTTTGTCGTCGGACTGGCCATTGCCAGTGCCTTGCTCATCATGCTGGTCGCAACCATGGCTGCGCGTTCCCACAAAATGAAGATCGTGTCAGGCCGTGAAGAGATGCTGGGCATGGTCGGCGTTGTCAGCGCCATCAAGGACGGTATGGTATATGCGGATGTGCACGGCGAAAGCTGGCGCGTACGCTGCAACGAGCCGCTTGCCCCGGGTGACCGAATACGTGTCGTCGCGATGGATGGACTGGTGCTCCAGGTAACGCGGGCGGTGCCATCCGCGCCTTCCGCCCGGCAATGATAGTTGCCGGGTCTTGCATGAACTACTAGGGGATGCAACATGATCTACGGCTTCAATATATCGCTGGCAACCATTGTCATCATTGTCCTGCTGCTGGCCTTCAACGCCATAAAGATCCTGCGAGAGTATCAGCGGGGCGTGATTTTCACTCTGGGCCGCTTCACGAAAGTTAAAGGGCCCGGCCTGATCATCGTCATTCCTGTCATACAGCAAATGGTGCGGGTCGACCTTCGGGTGGTCACCATGGATGTGCCCAGCCAGGACGTCATTTCGCGCGACAACGTGTCGGTAAAGGTGAACGCCGTTCTGTATTTCAGGGTAGTGGCGCCCGAGAAGGCCATTATTCAGGTGGAGCGTTATCTGGAAGCCACCAGCCAATTGGCGCAGACCACGCTGCGCGCGGTCCTGGGCAAACACGAGCTCGATGAAATGCTGTCGGAGCGTGAAAAGCTGAATCTGGACGTTCAGCAAATCCTGGATGCCCAGACAGATTCCTGGGGAATCAAGGTTACCAACGTCGAAATCAAACACATCGACCTGAACGAAAACATGATACGTGCGATCGCGCGCCAAGCCGAGGCGGAACGTGAACGCCGGGCAAAAGTCATCCATGCGGAAGGCGAAAAACAGGCAGCCCAGGCATTGATGGAAGCGGCGGAAATACTTTCCACCCAGCCGTCGGCCATGCAATTGCGGTACTTGCAAACCTTGACCCAGGTGGCGGGTGACAAGAGCTCCACGCTGGTGTTTCCCATTCCGGTTGACTTGCTGTCGTCGCTCATGGGCAAAAAGGGGTAACGCCATGCGGATCGGGATGGTAGGTCTTGGCCGCATGGGCAACAACATGGTGCAACGCCTGCTTCACCAAGGCCATCAGTGCGTGGTTCA
>CAZONP010000351.1:0-2356 GCA_964581155.1 uncultured Candidimonas sp.
CCGTTCTGGCTAATGGTCGCCGGCTTCGTCGTTGCCTGGTATTGCTACGTGATCAATCCGAAGGTGCCGGCCGCCATCCATGCAAAGCTGTCGTTCATCAATCGCATCCTCGACAACAAGTACTATGCCGACTGGTTCAACGAACAGGTCATCACCCGCGGCGTGCGCCTGCTGGGCCATGGCTTCTGGAAGGGCGGTGACCGCGGCTTGATCGACGGCATACTGATCAATGGCAGCGCCCGTGTGGTGGGCTGGGTAGCGGCAGCCAGCCGACACTTGCAGTCGGGCTATATCTATCACTACGCCTTCGCGATGATCATCGGGATCATGGCTTTATTAACCTTTTTTGTGCTGACGGTTCGATGATGGCTAGCGATATGGCGTCTTCTACTCTTCCCTGGTTAACGCTTGCAATCTTCGTACCGATTGTTGCCGGCCTGATCGTATTGCTGGTGGGTCGCGACGACCGTCCCGGCCTCACACGCATGCTGTCGCTGGTGGGCTCCATAGCCGGCTTCCTGGTCACGCTGCCGTTGTACACCGGTTTCGATGAAACCACGGCCGACATGCAGTTCGTTGAAAAGACCTCGTGGATCGAATCGTTCGCGGTGAACTACCACTTGGGTATCGACGGCATATCCATTTGGTTTGTCTTGTTGACGGCATTCATCACCATTATTGTGGTGTTGGCCGGCTGGCAAGTCATCACCAGTCGGGTGGCGCAGTACATGGCCTCTTTCCTGATTTTGTCGGGGCTGATGGTTGGTGTATTCGCATCGCTGGACGGCATGCTGTTCTACGTGTTCTTCGAAGCCACCCTTATCCCGATGTACCTGATCATCGGTATATGGGGCGGGCCGAACCGCGTGTATGCGGCCTTCAAGTTCTTCCTGTACACCCTGATGGGGTCGCTGCTTACGCTGGTTGCCTTCATCTACCTGTGGCACGTGTCGGGCGGTTCCTTCGACATCCTGACCTGGCATCAGCTTAATCTGGGCTACGCACCGCAAATCTTCATCTTCATTGCCTTGCTTGCCGCCTTTGCCGTCAAGGTCCCAATGTGGCCGGTGCACACATGGTTGCCGGACGCGCACGTCGAAGCACCTACGGGCGGTTCGGTGGTGCTGGCCGCCATCATGCTGAAGCTGGGCGCCTATGGCTTCCTGCGCTTCTCGCTGCCTATCGTGCCCGACGCCTCACACAGTCTGGCCGGCATGATGATCGTCTTGTCGCTGATCGCCGTCATTTATATCGGCCTGGTCGCTATCGTCCAGGACGACATGAAGAAACTGGTGGCGTATTCGTCGGTGGCCCACATGGGCTTCGTCACCCTGGGCTTTTTCCTGTTCAACACAGCCGGCCTGGAAGGCGCGATCATCCAGATGATTTCACACGGCTTCGTGGCCGGCGCCATGTTTCTATGCATAGGGGTGCTCTACGACCGCATGCACACGCGCCGCATCGCCGACTAAGGCGGCGTGGTCAACGTGATGCCGCGCTTCGTGACGCTGTTCGTGCTGTTCTCCCTGGCCAATAGCGGCCTGCCCGCCACCAGTGGGTTCGTGGGGGAATTCACGGTCATCATGGGTGCCGTTCAATACAACTTCTGGGTTGGCCTGCTTGCAGCCTTGGCGCTTATTCTTGGCGCATCCTATTCCCTGTGGATGCTCAAGCGCGTGGCCTTTGGCGAGATCGCCAACGACAACGTGCGCGCCATGACCGACCTTAGCGCACGCGAATTCTTCATCCTTGGGATCATGGCCGTTGCCGTGTTGTACATGGGCATTTATCCCAAACCGTTTACAGATGTCATGCACGTGTCGGTGGAAGCCTTGTTGCAGCACGTCTCTATCTCGAAACTGTAGACCCGAACTATTATGCAAACTCCTTTTGACTTCGCTTTGGCTCTGCCCGAGATCCTGCTGTTGATCATGGCGGCGGCAACGCTGTTGCTCGACGCCTTCAACAAGACGGAATCGCGCCACACGACTTTCATTCTCAGCATCGGCGCGATGCTGGTGCTGACACTGGCCACGCTCTGGCAGTGGAATGCCGGCGCGCAGGGCAATTCGTTCGGCGGCCTCTATGTCGTGGATACGCTGTCGCACTTCCTGAAGCTGTTGTCCTACCTTACCGTCGCGGCCACGCTTATTTACGGCCGGGTCTATTCGGAAGATCGCGATATGCTCAAGACGGGCGGCGAGTACTATTCGCTGACCTTGTTTGCCTTGCTGGGTCAAATGGTCATGATCTCGGCCGGCAGCATGCTGACCGTTTATCTTGGCATCGAGCTCATGTCGTTCGCGTTGTACGCCTTGGTCGCCCTGCGCCGCGATGACCTGAAGTCCACCGAAGC
>CAZONP010000352.1:0-2354 GCA_964581155.1 uncultured Candidimonas sp.
AGCCGCGCCATTACCAACAAAATGCTGCTCAAGCTGGCGGCTGCGGTCAATAAAGAAGCGGCCAGGCCCGAGGTCAGCGGCATTGTCGTAACGCACGGCACGGACACTCTGGAAGAAACGGCGTGGTTCCTGAATCTTACGGTCAAAAGCCGCAAGCCCGTCGTTGTGGTGGGCGCAATGCGTCCGGGTACGGCGCTTAGCGCCGATGGCCCTATGAACTTGTATAACGCCGTGTTGCTGGCGGCCAATCCGCAAGCCGGCGGGCACGGTGTCATGGTGTTGCTGAATGACCGCATTTCAGCCGCGCGCTTCGTCAGTAAAACCAACACAACACAGGTGGACGCGTTCCGCTCACCGGATCATGGGTTTTTGGGGAATACGCACAACGGGATCGTCCGGATTTTACAAACGCCGGTGCGCCTGCATACGGTCGACACGGAATTTACTACGGCAGGCGTAGTGGCCTTGCCCGAGGTCGACATTGTGTACGACCATCAAAGCGCACCGCTGCATTTCTACGAAGCGTGCATTGAGGCCGGAACCAAAGGCATAGTGGTGGCATGCACCGGCAACGGCAGCCTTTCACCCAACGCCCGCGAGGGCGTGCGGCTGGCGCACAAGAACGGCATAGCTTGCGTACGTGCCAGCCGCGTCGGATCCGGCACCGTGTCAAGCAGCCAGGCCGATCTGAAGAACGGTCTGGTCACGGCCGATTCCCTGAATCCCCAAAAAGCCCGAATACTGCTTATGCTTGCCCTGACGACCACCACCCAACGCGCCCGCATTCAATGGTATTTCGACAATTATTAGCCGAACGCCAGCTGTCGCCGGCTTTCGAAGCGGCGTACCCTGCCACTGAACGGATCAGTGAATTCAATGGCGCGTGCCAATAGCTGCAACGGCTTGCTGAAGTCATCCGCTGCGGGAAACGGCAACAGCTCGGGGTAGAACATGTCGTTGTATATGGGGATACCCATGGCACACATGTGCACCCGCAACTGGTGCTTGCGCCCCGTGGTGGGCAACAACCGGTAACGACCCCGCCCCAACGCGTCCACGTCAAGCAACTGGATGGATGTTTCGCTATTGGCGATACCTTCTGCTTCCTCGGTGGTGAAATGACCGTCACGCGGACGGAGCCGGCTTCGGTACACCAACCGTTGGGCAAGGTCCGCACGCACTGGGGCAATGGCCTCGTATTCCTTCAGTATCCGGCGCGACTGGAACAAGGCCTGATAGCTTCCGCGACACTCGGGCCTGATGCAAAACAGCAAAACACCGGCAGTGTCCCGGTCGAGTCGATGCAAAGGGCTGAGCTGCGGCAGATCCAGCGAACCCCGCAGGCGCGTCAACGCGGTTTCGCGCAAATAACGGCCACCGGGGATGCTTGCAAGAAAATGCGGCTTATCCACCGCGACCAGTTGCGCATCCTGAAACAGGATCGGCAGGTCAAAAGGAACCGGCGCCTCGTTGGGCACGTCGCGGTAATACCATAGCCACCGCAATGGCATATAAGGCGTGTCGCACGTAGGCACCGACCCATCGTCGGCGACAATCTCGCCACGCTTGAGGCGGCCCCTAAGCACTTCGGACGGCATGTGCGGAAACCGCTCCAGTAAAAAATCGAGCACCGTCGGCCATGGACCCTTAGGCAGATGCACGCGACTCGGTGAGACGCCATCGCGCGGGGGCAAAGGGGCGTTACGGGCGAGGTCTGTACGCGGGGCCGGCTTCAAGGGCTACGCCGCCCAGTCCAGAATGACCTTGCCGCTTTGCCCGGAAAGCATGGCCTCAAACCCCTGGCGAAAGTCGCTGACCGGGAAATGGTGCGTGATCATGGGGGTGAGGTCCAGGCCGCTTTGCAGCATGGCCACCATCTTGTACCAGGTTTCGAACATTTCGCGGCCGTAAATGCCCTTTATTTCCAGGCCCTTGAAGATGACTTGCGTCCAGTCTATGCCGAAGCCGGCGGGAGGAATGCCCAGCATCGCGATCCGCCCCCCGTGATTCATCTGCTCGAGCATCATGGTGAATGCGCTGGGTACGCCCGACATTTCCAGGCCCACATCGAAGCCTTCCGTCATCCGAAGCTCCTTCATGACATCGGACATCGTTTCGCGGCTGACATTCACCGTCCGGGTGGCACCCATGCGCGCGGCCAAATCAAGCCGGTAATCGTTGACGTCGGTAATGACCACATTGCGGGCACCCACATGCCGCGCAATGGCCGCAGCCATGGCGCCGATTGGACCCGCCCCCGTGATAAGGACATCTTCGCCGACCAAATTGAACGCCAGAGCCGTATGGGCGGCATTGCCGAAGGGATCGAAGATGGCTGCCAGGTCGTCAGGCAC
>CAZONP010000353.1:0-2348 GCA_964581155.1 uncultured Candidimonas sp.
CAGGCCGAAAGCTCGGGCATCAAAGCTGAAATAGAAGACGTCCTGGTGTCGCTTCAGTTCCAGGATCGGGTGGCCCAGATATTCAGTCATGTACAGGACAACCTGGATAAGCTGCATGCCGCCTTGCTCGAGCGGCGTGAGCGTTCGGCCCTTGGCATGGCGCCGGTCGAGGTGGACGTGCGCGAGTGGCTGGAACAGCTGGCGCGCACCTACACGACGCAGGAACAACGCAGCAATCATTCGGGCACGCAGTCGGACGACAGCAATGCGTCCGAAATCACCTTCTTTTAGGATTCAACATCATGGCGAAAACCATCCTTATCGTGGATGACTCCGCTTCCTTGCGGCAGGTCGTCGCGATCGCTCTGCGGGGCGCGGGCTACGAGACTATCGAAGCGGCCGACGGGCGTATCGCCCTGGGCAAGCTCGATGGCACCAAGATCAATCTTGTCATCAGCGACGTGAATATGCCCAATATGGATGGCATTACCTTCGTCAAGGAAATGAAGAAATTGCCGGCGTACCGGTTCACGCCCGTGATCATGTTGACGACGGAATCGCAAGAGGACAAGAAGCGCGAAGGGCAGGCGGCCGGCGCAAAGGCGTGGGTGGTCAAGCCATTCCAGCCCGCCCAGATGCTGGCGGCGGTGGCCAAGCTGGTCATGCCCTAGGCCGCCACATGATCACGACACAAATTATCGACGGCGCCTGTTATGCGAAAGTGGAAGGCGACCTGACCATCTACACTGCGACGGAATGCCGCGATCTGCTTATGCAGGCCATGCAACTGGGCCTGGGCATCGAGATCGACCTGTCCGGCGTGGGTGAGATCGACAGCGCCGGGGTGCAGCTATTGGTGGCGGCCAAGCGCGACAGCGCTGCGGCGGGCCGGGCTATGCGACTGGTGGCACATAGCCCGGCCGTTCAGGAGATCATCGACTTATTCCAGTTGGCGGCCGATTTTGGTGATCCGATGGTGATGCAGGCGGGCTCCGGGGAGCGGCACACATGAACATGGAACAGGCACTACAGACTTACATCGCGGAAAGCCGATCATTGCTTGCCGAAATGGAGGAGGCCTTGATGGCGCTGGAGGGCGACCCGGGCAATGAGGACATGATCGCCAGCGTGTTTCGCGCAGCCCATACCATCAAGGGATCGGCAGGCCTCTTCGGGTTGGATAAAGTAGTTGCGTTCACGCACGTTTGCGAAAATGTCCTGGACCGGGTGCGCGAAGGCACGATCAGTCTGGACAATGATTTGAACGAAACATTGCTGGCCTGCTGCGATCACATCAGCAGCCTAATCGACATGGTCGAGCGCGCCGACGACCGGCTTACCGATGCGCAGACGGCGGAAGGCGAGCGCCTGATGCTGGCATTGTGCAGCTGTGCGGGCGAATGCGTCGCCAGCTCGGGCGTCGCGGCGTCGGAGCCCGCCCAGTGGGAAGATTCCATCGAACGCGGCGATGCCTTGGCCGTCGAAAAAGACCTTTGGCGCATATCCGTGCAATTCGGGCGCGACGTGCTGCGCAACGGCATGGATCCGGCGTCTTTCATTCGTTATCTCGCAAGCATAGGACACATTGTCACCGTAGGGGTCGACACCCGTCGCCTGCCCACCCTTGGCGCCATCGACCCGGAATCATGCTATCTGGACTTCGAGATCAGCGTGGCCGGCATTGCCGACAAGAAAACCGTGGAGGATGTCTTTGAGTTCGTGCGCGAGGACTGCCAGCTGAAAATACAGCCGCCGCATAGCTATGCATCCAGGCAGGCGCAGCAAATACAAGGCGTTTCGGGCGATGCGGAGATGCTGGGCGAAATCCTGACCGAGGCGGGGGCGCTTACGTCGGTTGAGCTGAGCGCCGCGCTGGTACTTCAGGATAGTGCCAAGTCGGAAAGCAGCGAAGACGCGCAACTGGGCCGGATCCTGGTGGGCCAGGGGATGGTGGAGGACGAGGTCGTCAATGTCGCGCTCGAAAAGCAGAAACAAATTCGCGAACAAAAGGTACAGGCGGCAAAGTTCATCCGCGTCAATGCGGAAAAGCTCGACGAGCTGATCAACCTCGTGGGCGAACTGGTGATTGCCGGATCATCGGCCACCTTGCTGGCGCAACGCCTGGGCGACGGGCCAATGCAGGAGGCTACTGCGGTGATTAGCCGCTTTGTTGAAGAGATCCGCGAAGATGCGCTGCAACTGCGCATGGTGGCAATCGGCGAAACCTTTAGCCGCTTTCACCGCATGGTGCGCGACACCAGCCGTGAACTGGGCAAGGACATCCGGCTGGATATCAGTGGGGCCGACACCGAACTGGACAAGACGGTGATTGAGAAAATAGGCGACCC
>CAZONP010000354.1:0-2321 GCA_964581155.1 uncultured Candidimonas sp.
TGAGAAAAGGCCTTTATGGCTGCGTGGGGAGGTCATGCCGAATCCTTGGGTTGCATTATCGGTACGCCCACCAAATACGGCCGCTTGTTCAAGCGTAGTGGCGAGGGCCGTTCGGGTTTGCGCAAGGTGTCGAGGTTCAGGGCCAACCAGTTCTTCGATCATCGGTGCGAAGTCTCTACTTATGGCTAATGCTTCCGCTTAGCTCTGCAATTTTCGGAATTATCGTTTCCGGCCGTGGCGTGACACTTTCAATGCCGTCAACGCCCAGCCTTACGGTGTGGACTTGTACGGCCACCCATGGCGTGCTTGAACCGCCGCGATGGGAAAAGGCATACCACAGACGCTCCTTTTCATTACTGTTCGGTCTGGGTTCCACATGCCAGCCGACAAACGCTTCAGGGCTGTCGCCCAAGGGTAGCGACCCTTGCAAGTCGCGCTTAACGAACCTACTGAAGTCATAGGTGGGCAAGTAATCGTTTACCGTTCCGAAGGCGGGCTGCCTGTGCCAGGGGTTGCCGGCCGACGCATTGATCAGGCCCACGATGATGTTCTTGTTATTTTTCAAACGCAGGCTGTACTTGAATTCGAAGTGGGTATTGCCATCGTCGCGGATGAATCCGTAAGGCAGGCAAACGCCCGGGCCTGTGGGGATTTCATAAAGGGCGCGCGGCTCGAAGCGGGAAATCAGGTCTTTCAAGCGTTCGCCTGCGCCGGGCTTGGGGTCTTGCAGCGAAAAGGTATAGATGCGTTGCTGTCTCCACAGGAAGGCCTTGGTCGGGAATTCCAGGGTGCCGATGGCTTTGGTATCGGCAAAACCCAGGTCATGTTCGTATTCCTGGTTGAGCATCAGCTCATGCTCATACTTCTGTAGATCGCCCTTGAGGGCGGCAATAATCTTTTCACTTTTCTTCCATTTTTGTGCCAATTCCAGGGCCGTGCGCGTTGTTTCTACAAACTTGGCAAGCCTGGTTGAATCGATGTAGTGAACTCCCTTTTCCTCGTTCTTAAGTTGCTCCAGGCGTTTGGGGTCCGCCTTGCTGCTCACAAATATTCTCAACCCGTCGTGGTCATAAAGCAGTGCGTCGAATGGGGTCGTGACATTCGGGCTGAAACCCTGATGCCGTTTGTAAAGATAACTTTCAGTGTGCTGATCATGGGCGGCCCATTTCATTTCATCCGGCACCGTGAAGGTCATGCGTCCGAGGCACTCCTGGCGCGCGGGCTCCGCCAAGGCGACTCCCGATGTGATCAGCAGCATTAGTGCAAACAATGGTTTATCCGTTCTCATATGCGTAACGAGCCTAATCGATGGGTTTCAATTCAATTCAATGCCTCTTCCAGGCTCTCGCTCAGTGCCCTGAAGCGGGGGATGAGGTCGTCCGGCGGCGGGGTCAGTTCGGTGAGGTCGTCGGTGCCGCGCTGGAAGGTGGACATCTGCACGGCCAGCAGGGGCGAGAGGAGGCCGCCGACATGGGCCAGGGCGAACCAGGCGCGCTCCTCCTCCCCGGAGCCGGGCTTGGGGTCCAGTCGCCAGCCTTCCAGGCCGGCCAGGCGTTTGCCCAGGTGCAGCCGCTCGATGAAGGACGTCTTGCGCCACTTGCTGGCGTCATAGCCGGGGCGATAGTCGCTGTCGTAGGTGCCCCGGGTGGGCTTGGTCTGCCAGGGGTCGTTCGCGGAGGCGGCGATCAGGGTGAAGAGGACGTTGGGCGTGCGGGTGAAGCGCAGGCTGTTCTTGATGCTGTAGGCGGTGCGGCCATCGTCGGCGATAAAGCCGTAGGGGAAGCAGAAGCCGGGGCCCTTCGGCACTTCGTAGAGGTTGCGGGGCTGGAAGCGTGCGAGCAGCGCCTTGATCCGTTCGGCGGAGTCGGGGCCCGCCTGGCTGAAGGAAAAGGAGTACACGCGGCTATTGCGCCAGAGCAGGGCTCTGCCCGGTGAAATATGGTCGCCTAGAAAGTAGGCGTCGGGAATGCCGAGGTCGTAGTCATGAACATGTGTGATGGGAATAGTACGCTCTGTTTCCTTTACAGCCTTGATGAAGCGATCTACAGCCTCTCTAGTGGACTGCGTATTTTCTTTTCTATTAAGTTCTTGAAGTTCTTTTAGGGCGGCTCTGTTTAGCTCAAGTTTTTTAATAAGCTCCCCTTGATAGCGTGTGATGGTGTCATTTGGAGAAAGTGCTGCGCCATCAAAGGTATCGCGATCCACAATATCGCTGACACGGATGGTCAGTCCGTCATAGTCATAGCTGGCCGCGTCGCCACTGGAGAACACCTTTCGGGTAAAGCCATGCCCGCCCCCTTCGGTGATCAGGAGGGTATGGT
>CAZONP010000355.1:0-2320 GCA_964581155.1 uncultured Candidimonas sp.
CAATCGGGATGTCGTGCTGCAGCTGGCAGAGGAAGCCAAGACAGCAGGCGGCGCGTTGATCGTCATTTCGCACGATAAGTACACACGTGAGGCGGTTGCGGACCGATATCTCGATATGTCACCGATGGAGCCGGCGCATGCCAACTGAACAAATATTCACCAATGCACACGTCGTCACCGCCACTGAGACAGTTTTTGGAACGGTGACGCTTCGGGACGGATTGATCGTCAACGTGGATTCCGGCCGCAGCCATCTGCCTCACGCCCTGGACCTGGAGGGGGACTACCTGATGCCCGGGTTCGTCGAGCTGCATACGGATAACCTTGAAAAATACATGAGCCCCCGGCCCGGCGTGGATTGGCCGTCCGAATCCGCAGTGCTGGCGCACGATGCGCAAGTCATTTCCGCCGGCATTACCACCGTGTTCGACGCGCTTTCAATCGGCGACATCAGCCCCGAAGGCAAGCGGCTGCGCCAGTTGCCAATAATGCTGGAAGCGATTACGCGGGCCGAAGAACAACGGCACACGCGGGCCGAGCATCGCCTGCACCTGCGCTGCGAACTGAGCCACGAAAAGACGCTGGATATGTTCGGCGAGCTTGTCACCTCGCCACTGGTTCAGCTGGTATCGGTCATGGATCATTCACCGGGCCAGCGGCAGTTTGCGCGCATGGAAAAGTACCGTGAGTATTACCAAGGCAAGTATCACCTGGACGATGCCGCGATGGACGCCTTCGTCGCGCGCCATATCGAAAACTCCACGCGATACAGCGACGGCCATCGGCGCGCAATTGTGAACGAATGCCGGCACCGATCGCTGTCCATAGCGAGCCACGACGACGCAACGCTGGAACATGCGCGGGAGTCCGCCGGGTACGGCATGAGCATCGCGGAATTTCCCACAACGGCCGAGGCCGCCACTGAAAGCCATCACCTCGGCCTGAAAGTCTTGATGGGTGCGCCCAATATTGTGCGTGGCGCGTCGCATTCCGGCAATATCGCGGCGTCCGACCTGGCCGAACAGGGAGTGCTGGACATCCTTTCCAGCGACTACTATCCGTCCAGCCTGCTGCAGGCGGCGGGCCTGCTTGCGCACATGTCGCCGGCATACGACTTGTCCAAAGCCATCGCGGCCATCAGCCTGGCTCCGGCCCGCGCGGCCGGGCTCCACGATCGCGGTGAAATACGTGCCGGCCTGCGGGGCGATTTGTTGCGGGCCCGCAAACACGGCGACCAGTATATGGTTGAACACGTCTGGCGCGGCGGACGCAGGGTGTACTGATGGCGGGACGATTGATTTACCTGATGGGTCCTTCCGGTGCGGGTAAAGACACCGTGCTCAAGGGGGTCGTGCAAATGATGGGCGGCGGCGCCTGGCTTGCGCCTCGTGTGGTCACTCGGCCCGCCAGCCTGACCGAAGAGCGCATGGTGCCGGTGTCCGAGGATGAATTCCTGCGAATGGAAAACCGCGGCTTCTTCGCCATGGCGTGGCGCGCCAACGGGCTGGCGTATGGCGTCATGCAGCATATCCACGAAAAAATGGCCGGCGGTATCGACGTATTCGTCAATGGGTCGCGCGGGTACTTGCCCGAGGCGTGTCGGCGCTATCCGGATTTGTTGCCAGTCTTCATAAACGTGGATCTGGCCTTAATACGGGAACGGCTTGTCGCGCGCGGGCGGGAGTCGATGGCCGAGATTGAGGCAAGGCTGGACCGCAATGCCTCTTTTCATGCGCGCGCGGACGTACCGGCGTCGGCCCTGCACATCGACAATTCGCACGACCCGGCCGATGCCATACGCTCACTGCACGCACAGCTACATGAAACTGCAACTGCTCGGCACGGGTAACGCGGCCCAGGTGCCCGTGTACAACTGCGGATGCGCCGCGTGTGAACGTGCCCGGCGAGAGCCGGTTCGCCGGCGGGGCCCCTGTTCGGCATTGGTGGAGAGCGAAGCAGGGCGCTGGCTGATCGATGCCGGCATGCCCGATCTGACCGATCGCTTCCCGCCGGGCAGCCTCTCGGGCATTATTCAGACGCATTACCATGCCGACCACGCTCAGGGCTTGCTGTCCCTGCGTTGGGGCAAGGGTCTGTGTATTCCTGTATTGGGTCCGCCCGATCCCGAAGGGTTGGCCGACTTGTATCGGCACCCCGGCATCCTGGACTTCTCGACGACGCTTCAGCCCTTTCAGACCCTTGCGTTGGAAGGCATGCGCCTGACGGCGTTGCCGCTGATCCATTCGAAGCCGACCTATGGTTATTTGTTCGAAGAAGGCACAACACGCATTGCCTATCTTACCGACACCGTGGGATTGCC
>CAZONP010000356.1:0-2301 GCA_964581155.1 uncultured Candidimonas sp.
TACGGGCTATTCTCCTCTAGAACAGCATGGGGACTGCAATGTGACTAGTTATTCAGTTGTTCATCGTGCCCTGTGCGCTGCGGCGCACGGCATCACTATTTGGCGCCTGCAAGATATCGCCATGCGCGATCACCCGCTCGTCGCTGGCGCCACGCGCCAAACGGTGTTCGATAAGTCGTCGGCGACGATGAGCGCGCCACGCGGGTCCACCGTCACGCCGACCGGACGGCCGCGGGTGGTGCCATCGTCGTCGCGAAAGCCGGCCACGAAATCCACCGGCGGTCCCGCCGGGCGACCGTCTTTAAACGGCACGAATACCACCTTGTAGCCGACGGGATCTTTGCGATTCCAGCTCCCGTGTTCGCCGACGAAGACGCCGTTGGCAAACTCCGCGCCCATTGCTTCGCTGGAAAAGTCCACACCCAGGGCCGCGACATGCGCTCCCAGGCTGTAGTCAGGAGTGATGGCCGTAGCGACCTTTTCCGGATCTTGCGGTCGCACGCGGTCATCCACATTCTGCCCCCAATAGCTGTAGGGCCAACCATAGAAGCCGCCTTCGCGGATGGCCGTGAGATAGTCGGGAACCAGATTTGGACCAATCTCATCGCGTTCGTTCACGACCGCCCACAATTGGCCGGTATCGGGCTGCACGGCAAGTGCTGTGGGATTGCGCACACCTGTGGCATAAGTTTTATATTCGCCGGTCGCCGCATTCACCCGCCACACCACTGCCCGATCTACCTCGGCAGTCATGCCACGCTCGGTGATGTTGCTATTGGAACCGATGCCCACATAAAGGTATTGCCCATCCGCACTGGCGGCCAATGCCTTGGTCCAATGGTGATTAATCGCCGAAGGCAGGGGTGTGACTGTTTGGGGGGCGCCGCCGGCCTTGGTCTGCCCTTCCTGGTAATCGAAGCGAACGAGCGCATCCTGATTGGCAACGTAGAGATTGTTATTGACCAACGCAAGCCCGTAAGGGGCATTCAAATTGTCGGCAAAGGTTGTCGCCATTTCATAGGTGCCGTCGCCATCGGCATCACGCAACAGTGTCAGTCGATTGCCGCCTTGCACGGCAGTGTTGCCTTGGGCCTTGATATAGCCTGCAATCAAGTCCTTCGGCTTCAGATCCGGCGCGCTGCCGCCCCGGCCTTCAGCGACGAGAATGTCGCCATTCGGTAGCACCAGCGTCTGCCTTGGGATCTTCAGATCGGTGGCGATGGCGCTGATGGTGTAACCATTGGGTACCGTTGGCAGCTTGTCGCCCCACTCCGCCGGTTCGGCAATGACCATATTGGGCATGATCCCGCGCTCAGGCTCGGGGAGCTGCGGCGCGGCGCCGTACTGTAAAGGCTCCGTGTCGCCGCCGCATGCCGCCAAAAGTGCCGCGAGAGAGGCAATCGCAAGTACGTTATAGCGTCTCATTTCGTCCCTCCGATGCGCGGGGTGCAAAAACCGAACCATGTCGCCACGCAGGCGAGCACCAAGACAATTACCGACAAGACCAGGCCCGTGGGCATGCTGGCCCACGCGTCGCGGGCGTGTATGAGCGCATTGAAAAAACCCAATACCCAGGTCACCAGCAGTATCAAGGTATACCAGCCAATGCCGCGAGAGCGCCGATGGGCGCGCAATAGGTCAACGATCGCAAAGACCAGGGCGACCGCGGCAAACACGAGCCCGCCGGCGATCAGCCATGACGCGAAGTTGTTCCACTGAATGTTATAGGACGATGCGTAAGCCATATCGCTGAGTGCCGCCCCTAAGAATAACGGGACAATTCCCGCCAGGAAAACGGCATGGAGCGGGTAGATCGTTAGTGAATATCGATGTTCGATGGTATGGGCCACTGAGACTTCTCCTCGACTGAACGCTACAGGTGTTCGCAGTACAGGCATGCGGCTAGCAAGCGGCATGCCCGCCTACCGGCCGGCGTGGAAGCGGAGATTGCGTTAGCGCTGGTGAGGATGCGCAACGTTTAGGTTTATTCAAGCCGTTCCTGCTCCCCACGCACCAAGGCCTTGAGCCAAGTGGCCTGCTCGCCCACCGCATGGATGGCGTCATAGTCGAGGCTTACGTTATTCAGATATTGCAGGGTGAGCGTATAAGGCCAGGGTTGCATTGGGCACAGGCCGGCAAAGAAGAAACCTTCGGCTTCGGCCGCCGCGCACAATAGAGGAGCGTTCAGGCTGGAAAGGTCGATATTCAGATAAATGACATCCACCTTCTCCCGGCACAGTCGGCGCCGCTCACGGGCAATGGCGGCAACATGGTCGGCGCCAATGGCCCTAATATTGACGA
>CAZONP010000357.1:0-2298 GCA_964581155.1 uncultured Candidimonas sp.
GAGGCTCGTTGGTGTGCATGATCGGCCAGGCCAACACGCTCCAGACTGGCCATGGCCAGGTCCCTGTCCTCTGGGGAGAACAGGCCCATCGTGCCGCGCCAGCGCGGGATGCGACCCAGGCGGCCCACCAGCACATTACCCAGCACGCTCATGCGTCCGACCAGATTGAACTGCTGGAAGATGTAGCCGATATCGGCGCGCACCCGACGCACCTGAGTGCTAAGGCGGCCGGCTGACTGTATGGACTGGCCCAGCATCTGCACCGAACCCTGGCACCCCTGGTCGCCACAGGCCAGGCCGGCCAAGTGCCGAAGCAAGGTCGATTTGCCGGATCCCGAAGCGCCGATCAATGCGACCATTTCTCCGGGAGCGACTTTCAGATCAAAGTCGAACAGAACCTGCCGGCTACCGTAAGTCTTGTTTAGGCGTTGGACGTGAATAACGGGGTTCATGGACGCATCCTCTCGTGATTGAGGCGGGAAATAAGCTTCGATGCCCGGAATGTTAGGGGCGGCATATGACAGCGCCGTGACAAGTTGATGACCGTTTCATGACGCCGCACATGGCGCTTGTTGACACCCCTCCTGGCTATATCCACAATCATGGGGTTGCCGTGGAACGCCAATCTATTCGACCCGAGGTCCGCAATGCGCATTGAAGCCATCCATAAACCGGCAAGAAAGTGGCGTATGCCAGCGTTGGCCATAGCCCTGGCAATGGCCGCCCCCGCCCTTGCCCAGCAAAGCATGGTCGACGCCGGAAAGAGTCCGGGCCAAGACGTGATTGCGCTGGCGCCCAATGGCCTGGAGCACGCACTGGCCGCCCTCCCCGAACTCACGGCCGACATTCTTGAACGCAGCGGCGTGCCCGGCGCGGCGGTTGCCGTGGTCCATGGCGGCAAGACGGTATTTGCGCAAGGGTTCGGCGTGCGCGAACTTGGCAAACCAGAGCCCGTGGGGCCCGATACGGTGTTCCAGGTGGCTTCGCTCTCCAAGCCGCTGACCGCATCCGTGATGGCGGTTCAAGTCAGCCTCGGCCACGTGGCCTGGGACGATCCCGTCGTCCGCCACCTGCCCGACTTCAAACTCCGCGACCCCTATGTCAGCGCGAATGCCACCATAGGCGACTTCATGGCCCACCGTACCGGTCTGCCCCCGGCGGCGGGTGACGATCTAGAGGATCTCGGGTTCGGCCGAAAAGAAATCATCAAGCGCCTCGGCCTCCTGCCGCTGGACGCGTTTCGCGCGTCGTACCACTATGCGAATTTCGGGACGACCATAGGTGCCCAGGCGGTTGCCGACGCCGCCGAAATGGCCTGGGAAGACCTTGTCGAACAAGCCTTGTTCCAGCCGCTGGGCATGGCATCGACCAGCGCGCGCCATGCCGATTACCTTGCCCGGCCCGACCGTGCCGTGTTGCATGCCTTGGATGGCGGGTCGTTCAAGCCCCTGTACGATCGCAACCCGGACGAGCAGTCGCCGGCTGGCGGCGTATCGTCTAGCGTGACTGACCTTGCACGTTGGCTAGCGTTCTTGCTGGCCGACGGCCAGCACCAGGGCCAGGCGCTGGCCACGCCGCAATCCCTATTGGCGGCAATGAGCCCGCATTCGTTCAGCGCGCCGGCGCAAAGCGTGGACAGCCGGCCCGGGTTTTACGGCTACGGCTTCAATACGGGTGTCAATGCCAACGGGCGCACCGTGCTGAGCCATTCCGGCGCGTTCCTGCTGGGCGCAGGCACCGCTTTCCAGATCATTCCGTCGGCGGATATCGGTATTGTGGTCCTGACCAATGGAAGTCCGGTGGGCGCTGCCGAGAGCATAGGCATGCGCTTCATGGATCTTGTCCAGTACGGCGAACCCGTACGCGACTGGTACGCTGCATATAACGGACTGATGCAAGGCATGTTCGCGCCTGAAGGCGATCTTGCCGGCAAGGTGCCACCCGCGCAACCCCAACCGGCGCAGGAGCTTTCCGCCTATGCCGGCCATTATGAAAACGACTAGTTCGGGGCGGCCGATGTCGCTGTCGACAAGCAGGAGCTTGTCCTGACATTGGGCCCCAAGGCGCAGCGCATCGTCCTGGCCCACTGGGACGGCAACACCTACGCCATGGCACCGCGCGGGGAAAACGCCCCGGTCGGCACGCGTTCGTCGGTGCGCTTCAATATGCAAGATGGCAAGGTCGACGGCTTCACGATCCACTATCTGGACGATAACGGGTTGGCGACCTGGAAACGCTAGGCACCGGGTACACAAGGCCGCTCAAAAACGTTACTCTGTCAGACCATCTTAGAAGGAG
>CAZONP010000358.1:0-2293 GCA_964581155.1 uncultured Candidimonas sp.
GCAATCTGGCATGGTTCGGCGACTCGTGGGCACTGCGTCAGCATTTGCAGATATCGCGCATGCGTGCGCTGGAAACTGCCCGGCCCATGATACGCGCCACGAATACCGGCATGACTGCGGCCATTGCCCCCAACGGTGAAGTCCGCGCCGTCCTGAACCCCATGAATAAAGGCGTTCTGGATGTCGAAGTGCAAGGCACGCGCGGGCTGACACCCTACGTCAGATGGGGAAACAATCCTGTCCTGGCATGGGCGGGACTGATCCTGCTGGCCGCTTTTTTCATGCGTCGCCGCAAGCTGCATCAGGAGTAAAGCAGGTTCGCCTGTGCGCAAGCGGCGGGGCTTTCCTCGGCTGCAAGCAATCGCTCGAATTGATCCGCGGGTACGGGGCGCGAGAAAAAATATCCTTGAGCGTAGTCGCAGTTTGCCGCCACAAGCAGATCCCGCTGGCCTTCAGTTTCGACCCCTTCAGCCACGACCTTCAAGCCCAATCTATGCGCCATGACCACTATGGCCTCGCACAGGACCAGATCGTCGGTATCGGGCGCCAGGTTGCGTACGAAGGACTGATCGATCTTAATGTAGTCGATATGAAACTTCTTTAGATATGAAAGCGACGAGTAGCCCGTGCCGAAATCGTCGAGCGCGACTTGCAGGCCCGCGTCTCGGAATGCCAGCAGATTGCCGCTGACATCGGGTCCGGCGTCCATTAACAGTCGTTCCGTGATCTCGATGACAATACTTGCGCCAGGCAGGTGCAATTCCTCCAGATACGTCAGCCACTTTCGGCAGTCAAGGCCATCGGCTACGAACTGAACCGGCGATACATTTACGCTAGTCTGGAAATTCGCATGGTTTTTACGCCACCGCGCTGTATGCCTGGCAGCTTCATGAAAGACCCAGTCGCCAATGCCCACGATCATGCCACTGTCTTCCGCAAACGGGATAAAGTCTGCCGGGCTCACCTGGCCCAGTGTGGGATGCGCCCAGCGGATAAGCGCTTCCGCCTTGCATATCCTTCCCGTGCTCAGGTCGACGATGGGCTGGTAATGCAGCACAAATTGCTCTTCCGCCAAGGCGCCAACTAGGTCGCGCGTCAGTTGGCGGCGGCTATTGGCATGCTCTTGCATGGCATTTGTGAAATAGCTGAACTGGTTGCGACCCTTGTCTTTGGCCGAATACATGGCCAGATCCGCATTCTTGAGCAGCTCTTGCGCGTTGGCGGCATCGGCGGGAAAAAGGGTGACGCCCATGCTCGTCGATATGGAAGCGATTTCAGCACCCAGGCGGTACGGCTCAGCCAACGCTTTGAGGGTTTGATGACAAATCCGCTCGACGACCTCGGTATCCTGCAGTTCGCCAATAATGATGGTGAATTCGTCGCCGCCCAGGCGTGCCACAGTGTCCGTTGCCCGTACACAGGTACCCAGACGGCTGGCCACTTGCTTGAGCAGTTCGTCGCCCATGCCGTGGCCCAGTGTATCGTTCACGTCCTTGAAAAAATCCAGATCCAGGAAGACCAACGCAATCGGTAGCCCGCTGCGCTGCGAGCGCGCGATCGCGCGATCCAGGCGGTCCTGGAATAATTGCCGATTGGGTAAACCCGTAAGATGGTCGTAATTTGCCTGGCGCCAAATGAAGGCATCCGACTGCTTTTTCTTGGTGATATCGGAAAACAGGCCGATACGGCAACGTACCGAGCCATCATCGTTATAAGACGTGCTGATGGTTAGCCGTTCGGCGTACTCTTCGCCATTCTTGCGCCGGTTCCATACGTCGCCCTGCCACTTGCCCGTGGTCGTCAGCGAATGCCACATGGCCTGATAAAACGCCTTGTCATGGCGCCCGGAGCTAAGGATGCTTAGTCGGCCGCCCAGGACTTCATGCGCCGCATAGCCCGTGATGGACGAGAATGCGGGATTGACGTCGATGATGACGCCATTGGAATCGGTCACCACCATGGCATCGCTGCTGGTCTTGTAGACGAGCGACGCCATGCGCGCCGAGGCTTCGGTATCCTTGCGCTGGGTGATGTCCATGGCAATACCCATGGTCACACGCTCTCCGTCAAGGTCCATTTGCGACCCGAAGATCTCGACCACTATGTTGCTTCCGTCTTTACGCCGCCCACGACGCTCTTGCCTGCCGCCCCCGATATCGCCCGCAAGGCGTTGGCGTACCGCGTCTTTGACGGGGGCGCGATCTTCCTCGGCAAAGATGTCGAACGCATCGAGCGTGGTCAGCATCTCTTCGCGTTCGTAGAGGAATATTTCGGCCATCTTGTCATTGACGAA
>CAZONP010000359.1:0-2288 GCA_964581155.1 uncultured Candidimonas sp.
CGACGCCGTCATCAATGCCTGCGACGCGGGCCGCGAAGGCGAACTCATATTCCGCTACATCGTGCAGTTTTCGGGCGTCAAGAAGCCGGTGCAACGGCTGTGGCTGCGCTCCATGACGCAGGACGCCATTCGCGAGGCGTTCGCCAACCTGCGCGATGACGACACAATGAAACCGCTGGAAGCGGCGGCGCGCTCGCGGGCCGAAGCCGACTGGCTGGTCGGAATCAACGGCACACGGGCCATGACGGCCTTCAACAGCAAGGACGGCGGCTTTTTCAAGACACCGGTGGGCCGCGTGCAAACGCCTACGCTGGCCATCGTGGCCGAACGCGAAGAGCGCATCCGCAAGTTCATCTCGCGCGACTACTGGGAAGTGCACGCCACGTTTGTGGCCGCCGCCGGCTTTTATCCCGGCCGCTGGTTCGACCCAAAATTCGTCAAGGACGAGCGCGACCCGGAACGGCGCGACTCGCGCCTGTGGTCGCAAACCGCAGCGCAGACCATTGTCACGGCATGCCGGGACCAGCCCGGTCGCGTCACGGAAGAGTCCAAACCCTCCACCCAGATTTCCCCGGCGCTGTTCGACCTGACGTCGCTGCAACGCGAAGCCAACTCCCGGTTCGGATTCTCGGCCAAGACAACGCTGGGCCTGGCGCAGACGCTGTATGAACGGCACAAGGCGCTTACGTACCCGCGTACCGATTCGCGTTACCTGCCGGAAGACTACATCCCTACCGTCCAGCAGACCATGCAGGCGTTGGCCGAAGGCGGCTCGTCGGCAGCGGCCGGCATGCGCCCTTTCGCGGAAACCATATGCAAGCAGAACTGGGTCAAGCCCAACCGGCGCATCTTCGATAATAAAAAGGTATCGGATCACTTTGCCATCATCCCTACGCTGCAGATCCCGCGCGAACTGAGCGATGCCGAAAGCAAGATCTACGAGCTCATCACCAAGCGTTTCCTGGCGGTGTTTTTCCCGGCCGCCGAGTTCCGCCTGACGACACGCATCACCGAAGTCTCCGGTCATCATTTCAAGACCGAAGGCAAGGTATTGGTCACGCCCGGCTGGTTAAGTATCTACGGGCGCGACGTCCAGGGCGACGACACCAACCTGGTGGCGGTGTCCGATGGCGAGAAAGTCAAGACAGACGACGTCGCTGCAAAACCCTTGGTCACCAAACCGCCGGCGCGCTTCAATGAAGGCACGCTGCTGTCCGCCATGGAAGGCGCGGGCAAGCTGGTGGACGACGAAGCGCTGCGCGAAGCCATGTCGGAGCGCGGACTGGGCACACCAGCTACGCGCGCGGCCATCATTGAAGGATTGCTGAACGAGGGGTATTTGCGTCGCGAGGGCCGCGACCTGATCCCGAGCGCCAAAGCACGCCAATTGATGACGTTGCTGTCGGGCCTGGGCGTCAATGAATTGACGTCGCCCGAGCTTACCGGCGAATGGGAACACAGGCTCAAGCAAATTGAACAGCGCGAATTGGACCGCGACGAGTTCATGCGCGAGATCGCCCAAATGACCCAGGTTATCGTCAAACGGGCCAAGGAATACGAGCGCGACACGGTGCCCGGCGACTATGCCACGCTTAGCACGCCCTGCCCCAAGTGCAGCGCAGTCGTCAAAGAAAACTACCGCCGCTATGCGTGCACCAGCTGCGACTTTTCCATAGGCAAGCACCCTGGTGGCCGCACGTTCGAAATCCCCGAAGTAGAAGAACTGCTCACCAACCGCAGCCTGGGCCCACTGCCCGGCTTCATCAGCAAGATGGGCCGACCCTTCGCCGCCTTGCTGCGCATCACCGACGAATTCAAGCTTGAATTCGACTTCGGCCAAAAAGACGAAGACGATCTGGAACCCGTGGATTTCTCCGGAAAGGTGGCGCTTGGCGGCTGCCCGAAATGCGGTGGCAACGTCTACGAGCACGGCATGAACTACGTGTGCGAAAAATCCGTAGGGCCGGAAAAAAGCTGCGACTTCCGCACCGGCAAAATGATCCTGCAGCAGGAAATCGCTCCCGAACAAGTCCAGAAACTGCTCACGCTAGGCAAGACAGACCTGCTGGAAGGCTTCGTATCCAGTCGCACCAACCGCAAGTTCAAGGCGTTCCTGTCCAAACAGGAAAACGGCAAGATAGGCTTCGAATTCGAACCGCGTCCCGAGAAACCGGGCCGCAAGACCGCCGCGAAGACGGCAACCAAGACGGCCACCAAAACCGCCACAAAGACGGCCGCCAAGACTGCGACGAAGACTGCCACCAAAACAGCGGCCAAGAAGGCTGTGA
>CAZONP010000360.1:0-2283 GCA_964581155.1 uncultured Candidimonas sp.
AAATCAAGAAGGCAGTGCAGTTGCTGCTGGGCGCCGAGCGCCCCATGATTTATGCAGGTGGCGGTGTTGTGCTTTCGAACGCCTCGGCCGAGTTGCGCGAACTGGTGGATCTGGTTGGCGCGCCTTGCACGACAACGCTCATGGGCCTGGGTGCCTTTCCAGCCAGCGATCAGAAATTCGTAGGCATGCCGGGCATGCACGGCACCTACGAAGCCAATATGGCCATGCACCATTGCGATGTGCTCATTGCCGTCGGTGCGCGGTTCGACGACCGGGTCATAGGCAATACCAAGCATTTCGCCCAGAATCCACGCAAGATCGTTCATATCGATATCGACCCATCGTCAATTTCCAAGCGTGTGCGTGTCGACGTGCCCATCGTCGGCAATGTTAAAGACGTGCTGCTCGAACTGAATGCGTTGTACAAACAGGCGGCGGCTGAAACGCCGGCAAATAAGGCCGGGCTGGCCAAATGGTGGCAGCAAGTGGACACCTGGCGCGGAAAACAGTGCCTGGTGTACGAAAATTCCGACACGCTGATCAAGCCCCAGTACGTCGTCGAGAAGCTTTGGGAAGTTACCGGCGGCAACGCCATTGTCACTTCCGACGTCGGTCAGCACCAAATGTGGGCCGCCCAGTATTACCGCTTCGACGAGCCGCGTCGCTGGATCAACTCCGGCGGGCTTGGCACCATGGGCGTGGGTTTGCCCTATGCCATGGGCGTGCAGATGGCGAATCCGGACAGCCAGGTGGCGTGCATAACGGGCGAAGCGTCTATTCAAATGAATATTCAAGAACTATCCACGTGCAGCCAGTACCGCCTGACCCCCAAAGTGTTGTGCCTGAATAACCGCTATCTGGGCATGGTGCGTCAGTGGCAGGAAATTGAATACGGTTCGCGCTATTCCGAATCCTATGTCGACGCCTTGCCCGACTTCGTCAAGCTGGTCGAAAGCTATGGCCACGTTGGCATGCGCATCGACAAGCCGGCCGATGTCGAGCCGGCCATCCGCGAAGCGTTCACGAAGTACAAAGAGCGCCTCGTATTCATGGATTTCATCACCGACCAAACCGAAAACGTATGGCCTATGGTGAAAGCCGGACGCGGCCTGACCGAGATGTTGCTCGGCGCTGAAGACCTGTAAGGAAAGAGACATGAAACACGTAATTTCTATCCTGCTGGAAAACGAGCCCGGCGCGTTGTCCCGCGTGGTGGGGCTTTTTTCGGCGCGTGGGTACAACATCGAGACGCTCACTGTGGCGCCCACGGAAGACCCAACCTTATCGCGCATGACGATCGTCACCACCGGTTCGGACGACGTTATCGAGCAGATCACCAAGCATCTGAATCGCCTGGTCGATGTGGTCAAAGTGGTGGATTTGTCGGAGGGCCCGCACATCGAGCGCGAACTCATGCTGATCAAGGTGCGCGCCGTGGGCAAGGAGCGCGAAGAAATGAAGCGCATGGCCGACATTTTCCGCGGCAGCATCATCGACGTCACGGACAAGGTCTACACCATTGAACTGACGGGCAACCAGGAAAAGATCGAAGCCTTCATCACGGCCCTGGATCGCAGCGCGATCCTGGAAACCGTGCGTACGGGCGTCTCAGGCATAGGCCGTGGCGAACGCGTACTGAAGCTGTAATAATGCCGGATTCGGCACGCACACACGAACAAACAACTATCCATTAAATTCTGGAGCACGCTACATGAAAGTTTTCTACGACAAAGATTGTGATCTTTCCCTGGTCAAGGGCAAGACAGTTGCCATTATTGGTTACGGCTCGCAAGGCCATGCTCATGCCTTGAACCTGCATGAGTCCGGCGTCAACGTGATCGTTGGCTTGCGCAAGAATGGCGCATCCTGGAGCAAGGCGGAAAACGCCGGCCTGAAAGTCCAGGAAGTGGCCGATGCCGTGAAGGTGGCCGATCTGGTCATGATTTTGTTGCCCGACGAAAATATCGCCGAGGTTTATCGCAACCAGGTTGCCGGCAACATCAAGGCCGGTGCGGCCTTGGCCTTCGCCCACGGCTTCAACGTGCACTACGGCCAGGTTCAGCCGCGCGCCGATATCGACGTCATCATGATCGCTCCGAAGGCGCCAGGCCACACCGTGCGCGGCACGTATCGCCAGGGTGGCGGCGTTCCCGCTTTGGTCGCGGTGCACCAGGACACCTCGGGCGCTGCCCGCGACGTTGCCTTGTCGTATGCATGCGCGATCGGTAGCGGCCGCGCCGGCATCATCGAAACCAATTTCCGTGAAGAAACCGAAACCGACTT
>CAZONP010000361.1:0-2277 GCA_964581155.1 uncultured Candidimonas sp.
ACTTCATGCGGTAGACATTGGAAGCCTGGCGGCGGATGTCTTCGCTGCCCATGTAGACCACGCATTCCAGGCCATAGCGGGCGGCCACGGTGGCCGTGGCCACGCCATGCTGCCCCGCGCCGGTTTCGGCGATGATGCGCGGCTTGCCCATGCGGCGCGCGAGCAGTATCTGGCCTATGCAGTTATTGATCTTATGCGCGCCGGTATGGTTGAGGTCTTCGCGCTTGAACCATATTTGGGCGCCACCCAGCTGTTCCGACCAGCGTTGCGCATGGTAGACGGGGCTTGGCCGCCCCACGAAGTGCTTCAGTTCGTAGTGGAACTCGCGCAGGAATTCGGGATCGGTATGGTATTGATCGTAGGCGGCGCGCAGTTCGTCCAGCGCATGTACCAGCGTTTCGGCAACAAACGAGCCGCCATACTGACCAAAATGCCCTTCATGATCGGGCAACGTATAGGATTTCAAATCAAGACTCTCTGGTTACGCAATGAATTGCGACGGTCCGTGCCGGACCATTAACAGGGCAAGCGATCATTTTACCAGCCCAGGAGCATGAACCGCGCTTATACCTAATGCCGGGTGGCTGTTACGCCGGGAAGCTCGTTGAGCGCCGTCAATGCCCGGGTGATCTGCTCCCCGCTTTTGACCTCGATGGTGAAGACCATGTGCGCCAGCGAGCGGCGGCTGTGCGTGTTGACACTAACGACGTTGAGGCGCAACTTGGCAAAGGCTTCCGACACATCGCGTAACAGACTGCTTCGTTCCTGCGCCCGGATACTGATGTCCACCGGGTACAAGGCTTCGCCCGTATTCCCCCAGTCCACATCGATGAGCCGCTCGGGCTGGCGGGCGGCCAACGCAGCGTAGGACGGACAATCGTTGCGATGTATGGATACCCCGCGCCCGCGGGTCACGAACCCCGCGATGCGGTCGGGTGGCGCCGGACGGCAGCAACGCGCCAACTGCGTCAGCAATGAATCCACGCCTACGACCAGCACTCCGCTCTTGCCTGTATTGGCAACACTTCCGCTTCCGCTCTGGTAGACACGAGCCTCTGGCGCCGAGCCCGGCGAACCGGCTTCTCCGGCACGTGGCTTGTGGTCGCTGAGCACGTAGTCGATTTGTCTGAGGCTGAACTCTTCCTTTGCGACCGCCACGTATAAGTCATCGGAACGCGCGAAGTCGAGCTGCTGGGCAAGGTGCTCCAGGTTGATCGACGTTTTTCCGAGGCGTTGCAGTTCCCGCTCCACCATGGCCTGGCCTTGAGAGATGCGTTGCTGCAACTCGATGGCATTGAACCAGGCGCGCACCTTGGCACGCGACCGCGCGCTGGCAAGATAGCCCAGTTGCGGGTTGAGCCAATCACGCGAAGGCCCACCGGACTTGGCTGCAATGATCTCGACGGTTTGTCCCGTGGACAATCGCGTGAGCAGCGGTGCAATTTGCCCGTCGACCCGCGCCCCGCGGCAACGATGGCCAAGATCGGTATGCAAGTAATAGGCGAAATCGACGGGGGTGGCGCCCGCCGGCAGTTCGATGACGCGTGCCTGCGGTGTCATGACGTATATCCGATCAGCCGATTCGAGCGCCGTGGCCGGCACTCCGGTGGCCGGCACTCCGGTGGCCGGCACACCGGCGGCCGGCGTCTCGCTGCCAGCCTCCGGCGCTTCCCGCCCCCACGCCAGCAATTGACGCATCCAGCCGATCTTTTGATCGTACCCACTCGTGGCCGCCGTCTTGCCGCCCTTCGCGCCGGACTCCTTGTACAACCAGTGCGCCGCCATACCGTACTCGGCGAACTGATGCATTTGCTGGGTGCGAATCTGAATTTCGAAGGTACGCCCCTCGGCATCGGCCACTACGGTGTGCAGCGACCGATAGCCATTGGACTTGGGCCTGGAAATATAGTCGTCAAATTCTTCGGCAATTGGCGTCCAAAGCGAATGCGCCAAAGCAAGGGTGCCATAGCAAGCGCGTTCGTCGTCGACGATGACGCGCAAGGCACGCAAATCGAAGAGTTGCTCGAACGAGATATTCTTGACGCGCATCTTGTTCCAGATGCTGTAAATATGCTTGGGGCGACCCGAGACTTTAGCCGGAATATTCGCATCTTTGAGCGCAGCTTCCAGGGCGCCCACTATCTCTTCGATAAAAAGCTTGCGTTCGATGCGCTTTTCTTCGAGCTTCCCCGCAATGGCCTTGTACGTGTCGGGCTCCAGAAACCGAAAGGCCAAGTCTTCCATTTCCCATTTAAGCTGCCAGATGCCCAGCCGGTT
>CAZONP010000362.1:0-2241 GCA_964581155.1 uncultured Candidimonas sp.
CTCACCGACGGCGCCCAGGCGCCGGGCGCCGTCGCCTTGCCAAGTGGCGGCACCACCGTCGCGGCTGTAGTAATCGTCGGTTTGGTCAGCGTAGTAGTGGGTGGCAAGGGACGCGCGGGCGCGATAGATCTGGCTATGGGAGATCATGGGTGCTCCAGAAAGTGCGCCGGTCAAAGATCAACAAATGTGGTGCTGAGCTGCATCATTGTTAGCTTTAGGCGAAACGGGCGAGCCTGGCACGCTAATCCATAGACGTATGGATGACTGGGCTGCAATAAACGAGTTAAGGAGAGGGTACGTGGGTACGCCGGTAAACCACACAGAAAATTACTGCAGCCGACAAGCCTAATTACTTTTATAGAGGGCAATGACATACTGTTCTCAACAACCGTGAGCATCCCCTTGGTACTCGTTTTTAGATGTTGGAACAATAAGCACGGCCGGCGGCGGCATTACTGGGAGCCTCATAGCTCCGTTAGTCGGAAGCTTTCCGTTCAAGCTTGTGGCCGACGTACGCAATGATAATTGAACGTTCTGGCACATCGAGGCGAAAGTGAATGCGACCGGGAATGCCGCCTGTAAAACGGATGTGTTTATCAAACAGCTCTTGCTGGCCTGTTTCGTCGTCGTGAAACCAGCATGAACGCTTGCGTCCCTCATGCTCAGGCGTCATTTTTCCAGGGAATGTCGGTTCCACAGCATCGAATGGCCAACCGCTTGCCACACTAGCCAGCGACTCCAAGGCCTCTAAGGCTTGACGAAAGGGAAGTCCGCTGCCGTCGAGCACCGCAAGGTCTTTCCGGACACTGGACAAAAAGCGCAAGCCAGGGAACCGGTCGGCTCTTTCCTGCCAAATTTCTTCTGAAGTCGGAGTTTTGGAATAACCCAGTGCTTTGAGCCAGTCGAGGTGTTCGTTCGTGTGCTCAGGCTCGCTGATATTGCGAACGCGGCCCTGGACGTCGAACACATTACCTTCGTCATCAAGTTCGCAGTAAGCCGTTTCCACCCAAGCGCCCGACCAATCAGGGTGTGCTTGAAAGCTGACGGTGCCTGCATCCAGTACCGTGGCCCATGCGAGAGCCCGGGAAGCGACGACTCCAGGCATTGAATTCAACTCCATGCGGTCAATCCGTTCCTGCACGATTCCCGTCATTTCAGCTGAAAACGGCGACCGATCTTGGAGCATTTGCAGAAAACGCCAGTGGTCCTTGAACTCATCCCCCCCCAATGCACTTTGAAGCGTCCAATCATCGGAAATTTCGTACTGCCTGAGCGGTATGGCGGTACTTAAAACGAACTTCTTATTGATCTTCCGCAGATACTTCAAAGTTCGAAGCAAAGCCAGGGCGCACTGTTGAGCGGCCTCGCGGCCCACCGCGCCGACATGGCGCGAAGCGTCATCAAGAAACAGAACAGATTGGGTCATCTCTCAATCCAGCAATTCGTCGAGCGCTTTGCTCCATTCATCGAAGAACCCATCCGGCCACTCGCTGAGACGGCCGTTGGCATGCATCGTCGGCGAAATCACCGAAGATTCCCAGCTTTCAATATCGCGAGAAAAGAAGTGTACGGCTACATCGTCGTGCTTAATCAATCCACGCTTCGCGGCTACACGAATCCCGTTCAGAACATGATCGCTATGGGTTTCCACAACAATCTGTACGCCATCCGCAGCACAACGAGCCAGCATTACACCCAGGGCGAACTGCCCGCGTGGGTGAAGATGCGCCTCTGGATTCTCCAACAGCAGTAAAGCGCCGGTGGGTGCAGTCAAACAAGCAACGATAATAGGCAGGCAGTAAGTCAAACCGAAGCCAACGTTTGTAGGCCTGTGTGGCTGGCTGCCCGAATCCATCGTGGTCCCTGTATAGGTAAACCTTAAGGAGGCAGCATCTGCAAGTTCGACTGGCACTGCCCGAGGCCGAACCCCTGGGCTAAGTTGCTGCAGCCAGCCTGCGGTCTGATCCAGCAAGCCTTCAGTCGGCGCCACCTGAGTCAGCAACCCAGCGGGAAGTGACAGATCTTCTCGCGGACAAACCCGTCCGGGTGAAATCTTGCGCGTCTCATTCTGCAGCAGGTAATCAACCGTGTATTGACCGCCACAGCCCAGCCAGCCCGAGGCACGCTCCCTGGTACTCGCCTGCTGGTACTGAACTGCGGGGGTTATGCGGTCGGCCTGTATGAATTGGAAACCATTCGAGAGCCTAGCGACGAGATCCTTAATATCGCCGTGCCAGGTCA
>CAZONP010000363.1:0-2239 GCA_964581155.1 uncultured Candidimonas sp.
GTAGTCAATACGCCAACCTACGTTTTTTGCCCAGGCCTGGCCGCGGTTGCTCCACCAGGTATAGGCTTCGCCGCCTGCGTCGGGGTAAAGATGGCGGTAAACGTCCATCCAGCCCAGTTCGTCGAACACTTTGGTCAGCCATGCGCGTTCTTCGGGCAGGAAGCCGCTGTTCTTCTGGTTGCTCTTCCAGTTCTTCAGGTCGATTTCCTTGTGCGCAATATTCCAATCGCCACACAATATGACTTGCCGGCCGCATTGCGCCAGTTCCGCCAAATGCTTGAAAAAATGATCCAGGAACACGTATTTGACGCCTTGCCTGATGTCGCCGCTGGAACCTGATGGCAAGTAAAGCGAAATGACGGACAGCTTGTCGTAAACAAGTTCCAGGTAGCGTCCCTCGGCATCGACTTCCGGCACGCCCAGGCCCTCGATGATTTGCAACGGCTGTTGTTTGGCATAAACGCCGACCCCGCTGTAGCCTTTTTTCTCCGCGTAATGGAAGTAGCCGTAATAGCCCGGCGGGTTCAGCATGGCGGCCGTCATGTTGTCGGCCTGGGCCTTGAGTTCCTGCATGCAGACGAAGTCCGCATTCTGCAGGGCGAGCCAGTCAAGAAAACCTTTGTTGACAGCGGAACGGATGCCGTTGAGATTGGCGGATATGACGCGAAGCATAGGTTTGAGGATCAAGCAGTAGGAGGGGCGCCGAAGCGGAAACTGGATGCCGTGATGCCGGCAAACGCCTGGGCTTCATGATACACGCACGTGGCAGCTTCGCCTTCGGCGGCGCCGACGGCCACCATGAGCGGAATAAGGTGATCTTCGCGCGGGTGTGCCAGCCGCGCGGATGGCGCGCTTGCCCATTGTTGTAAGTGCCGTGCCCTTTCGGCCGCCGGAGCCTTAAGCAGGACTTGCTGCAGCCAGGCGTCGAATTCCGCCGATGCGACCGAGCCGCCGCCATAGATTTGGCGCAAATTATGGTAACTGAGGCCGCTGCCCACGATCAGCACGCCTTCGTCGCGCAAGGGGGCCAATGCCCGGCCCAGCGACAAATGCAGCTCGGGATCGTAGCCTTCGTCTATGGAGAGTTGAACCATGGGCACATCGGCGTCGGGGTACATGACATGGGCCGGCACAAACGCGCCGTGATCGAAGCCGCGCTCGGGATCCGGGGTAGCGGGCAAGCCGGCGCCGGCGAGCAGTTGCTGGACTCGGGCCGCAAGCGTCGGCGAGCCGGGGGCCGGGTAGGTGACTTCATAGGTTTGCGCGGGAAAGCCATAGTAGTCATACAGCATGGACGGCTGGGGTGCCGTCATGACCTGAAAGGGTCCCTGCGTCACCCAATGGGCGGAAACCATGAGTATGGCCTGCGGCTTGACGCCCAGTTGACGCGGGATATCGGCCAGCGAGGCGGCAAGTGCGGCATTGCTGGCCTCTGCTTCAGGCATGTAGGGCCAGGGGCCGCCGCCATGGGAAACAAAATAAACCGGAAATTTCATGATGGTGCTCACAAGACTGGATAGAGAAAGTGTAATGGAACCGCCGCTTCGCCGTTATGGCGGATAATGGCGTTTTCCAATTTTTCGTGTGTATCTCATGGCTGCATCCTCTTATCGAACCGACTTTGTGCGTTTTTCCCTGGATCAGGGGGTGCTGCGCTTTGGCGAATTCAAAGTCAAATCGGGCCGACTTAGCCCGTACTTCTTCAACGCGGGCTTATTCAATACCGGTTCGACAGTCGGGCGCCTTGGACAATTCTATGCGCAGGCGCTCGTAGATTCGGGGGTGGGCTTCGACATGTTGTTCGGGCCCGCGTATAAGGGGATACCGCTATCCACGACGACGGCCATTGCACTTGCCGGGCATGAATGCATGGGCGGTCGCGACGTGCCTTTTGCCTTCAACCGCAAGGAAGTCAAAGCCCATGGCGAGGGCGGCATGCTTGTGGGAGCACCGCTTCAGGGCAAAGTGGTCATTATCGACGACGTGATCACAGCGGGAACATCGGTGCGCGAATCGGTCGAGATCATTCGCCAGGCGGGGGCCGAGCCCGCAGCGGTGCTGATTGCGCTGGATCGCATGGAGCGTGCGGGTGCCGACGACGCGTTGTCGGCGCATTCCGCGGTGCAGGACGTGGCCCGCACTTTTGGGATACCGGTAGTCAGCATCGCGTCGTTGAGCGACATCATGGCCTTGCTGGAGGATGACCCACGGCTTGCGGAGCACCGGCAAGCCGTGGCGG
>CAZONP010000364.1:0-2237 GCA_964581155.1 uncultured Candidimonas sp.
CGTGTCGGCTGCTGCCGCCGTTGCCGCTGCCGCAGCTCCTGCTGCTGCCGCTGCTGCCGCTGAAGAGCAAACTGAATTCACGCTGGTACTGGCTGAATTCGGCGCAAACAAAGTCAGCGTCATCAAGGCTGTTCGCGAAATCACCGGCCTGGGCTTGAAAGAAGCCAAGGACCTGGTTGATGGCGCACCGAAGCCTGGTAAGGAAGGCATGTCCAAGGCTGACGCCGAAGCTGCCAAGAAGAAGCTTGAAGAAGCTGGCGCAAAAGTCGAAGTTAAATAAGACTGTTTACGCTTGCCCGGGAAGTGCCAAGGCCTTCCCGGGCTTTTGCGTTTCCAGAAAACCCGCGATTCTGGTCCGGTTTTTGCCCGAGTCGGGTTTTCTGGAGTCGTAAACCAGGGCCGTGGTTGACGGCCCATGTAACCCTCGAGTCGGAGTGCTCATGCCTTATTCGTTCACCGAAAAAAAGCGCATACGCAAGAGCTTCGCCAAGCGTGAAGACGTCCAGGACGTCCCTTACCTTTTGGCGACTCAGCTGCAATCATTTAAAACATTTCTGCAGGCGGATACTACACCTTCCAAACGCAAAGATGAAGGCCTTCAAGCGGCTTTCAGTTCGATCTTCCCTATCGTAAGCCATAACCAGATGGCGCGCCTAGAGTTCGTGAGCTACGTGCTTGGCGAGCCTGTGTTTGACGTTAAAGAGTGCCAGTTGCGCGGCCTCACCTATGCTTCTCCGCTGCGTGCCAAGGTACGCCTGGTCCTGTTGGACCGCGAAGTCAGCAAACCTACCGTAAAGGAGGTCAAGGAGCAGGAAGTATACATGGGCGAAATGCCGCTCATGACCAATACGGGTTCTTTTGTCATCAACGGTACGGAACGCGTCATCGTGTCGCAGTTGCACCGTTCGCCTGGCGTTTTCTTTGAGCATGACCGCGGTAAAACGCACAGCTCGGGCAAACTGCTGTTCTCGGCCCGTGTGATTCCTTACCGTGGTTCCTGGCTGGACTTCGAGTTCGACCCCAAGGACGTCTTGTTCTTCCGTGTCGACCGTCGCCGCAAGATGCCGGTAACCATTCTGCTCAAGGCCATCGGGATGACCCCGGAAGCCATCCTGGCTTACTTCTCCGATTTCGACAACTTCGAAGTCCTGAAAGAAGGCGGCATGCTTGAATTCGTGTCGGAACGTTGGAAGGGTGAAGTTGCCCATTTCGACATCACGGATCGCGCCGGTAATGTCATTGTCGAAAAAGACAAGCGCATCAACGCCAAGCACTTGCGCGACCTGGCTACCGCCAAAGTCGAACAAGTGTCGGTTCCCGAAGATTTCCTGCTTGGCCGCATTCTGGCCAAGGGCATTGTCAACGCCGAAACGGGCGAAGTCATCGCCAACGCCAATGACGAAATCACGGAATCCATGTTGGCCGATCTACGGCTTGCCAACGTCCAGAAGATCCAGACCTTGTACATCAACGATCTGGATCGTGGCGGCTATATTTCGCAAACATTGCGCACCGATGAAACCGCCGATCAAATGGCGGCGCGCGTTGCCATTTACCGCATGATGCGTCCTGGCGAGCCTCCAACCGAGGACGCCGTCGAAGCCCTGTTCCAACGCCTGTTCTACAGCGAAGACGCCTACGACTTGTCGCGCGTCGGCCGCATGAAGGTCAACAGCCGCCTGGGTCATGGCGACGACATCACCGGCGCGATGACGCTTACCGACCAGGACATCCTCGAAACCATCATGGTTTTGGTGGAACTGCGCAATGGCCGCGGTCAGATCGACGACATCGATCACTTGGGCAATCGCCGCGTACGGTGCGTGGGCGAGCTGGCCGAGAACCAATTCCGTGCCGGTCTGGTGCGTGTTGAACGTGCCGTCAAGGAACGCCTGGGCCAGGCCGAGACTGAAAACCTCATGCCTCACGACCTGATCAATTCCAAGCCCATTTCGGCTGCCATCAAGGAATTCTTCGGCTCCAGCCAGCTGTCACAGTTCATGGACCAAACCAATCCTTTATCTGAAATCACGCACAAGCGTCGTGTTTCAGCCTTGGGGCCTGGTGGCTTGACGCGTGAACGCGCGGGCTTCGAAGTGCGCGACGTGCACCCCACGCACTATGGCCGTGTTTGCCCGATTGAAACGCCTGAAGGTCCGAACATTGGCCTGATCAACTCCATGGCCTTGTACGCCCGACTCAACGAGTACGGGTTCCTGGAAACGCCTTACCGCAAG
>CAZONP010000365.1:0-2219 GCA_964581155.1 uncultured Candidimonas sp.
CCTTGCCGCGCTATGAGCCAGGAGTCTTACTTTGGATGGCCCTCGGTCATTCGGCTCTAAGGAGATCGCAAGGCAGTATGCTTCTGCATCCAGTATCGGAACAGGTGTGCTCATGTCCACAAAAAAATTGTCTATTTCTTCCAAGCGCCAGGCTTTCCAGAAACTTCATGAATCCGGATGCTTCGTGCTCCCTAACCCGTGGGATACAGGTAGCGCCCGTTACTTGCAGAGTCTTGGGTTTCAAGCGCTTGCTACGACAAGCTCAGGTTTGGCGTGGTCACATGGTCGCCCTGATAATGGGCTGGACCGCGAAACAATATTGGCTCATCTGGCCGAGATCGTCGATGCGACGGATGTCCCGATCAATGCAGACTTCGAAAATGGATATGCCGACGATCCCGCATCAGTTGAAGAAAGCGTGAGGCTGGCCGTTCGGACGGGCGTGGCGGGGATTTCCATCGAGGATTCTAATTGCGTGGCCGCGCAGCCGCTTTATTCCATCGATGAAGCGTGTGATCGCCTTCGAGCCGCCAGGCGTGCGATTGACAAGGAGGGGGGCGATGTATTGCTGATAGGACGGGCCGAATGCTATTTCATTGGGCGTCCCGACCTTGCCGATACCGTTGCAAGACTGAAGGCTTATTCGCAGGTTGGTGCGGACTGCCTTTATGCTCCCGGCATTCGCACCCGCGAAGAAATCGAGGCCGTCGTCGCTGCTGTCCATCCTAAGCCCGTCAATCTGTTGGTGGGGTCGAATAGTGCCATGACAGTTGCCGATATTGCCAAATTGGGCGTAAGGCGGATCAGCGTGGGCGGTGTATTGGCACGGGTGGCGTGGGGCGGTCTGATGCAGGCGGCCCAGTTGTTGGCAAATGAGGGGCGCTTCGACGGCTTTGCGAATGCAGCCAATGGAGCCGAGCTGGATGCTTTGTTCAAACGTGACGCGATCAAGCGTGATTAATGCTTATGCGGTGCTGTTGGTAAGATTTTGATTGCGGTATTGCTTCCTGGATTGCAGCGGCGTAAAAATGGAACAACGCTAACGTGACAACACAATGGCCGGCGTACGCAACGTGCGCCGACGTGGTTTCAACGCTATCGAGGAACAGCTATGACATCCAGGAATGCCCATCCAGGCGCCGCAGTGTTACGCATCTTGTCCGCTGCCGCCGCAACGCTGCTTATGCCATGCGCACTCGCACAAGATGCCACTCAAACGGATGCGGACAAGTACAAGGTCATCCTGGAAAACGAGTGCGTCAGAGTGCTCGAGTATCGTGATAAGCCGGGCGAGAAAACCCGTCAACACCACCATCCGGCGTTCGTCCTGTATGCCCTCAGTTCATTCGAGCGGACATTGACACTGCCTGAGGGGAAGGTTCTTCGCCGAAAGTTCAACGCGGGCGACGTCATGTGGTCGGATGCCCAAACCCATATTGGCCATAACGTTGGCCAAACAGCGACGCACGTGATTATTACCGAGCTAAAGCGCCGTCCGAAAGGGGGCGGGGAGTGCGGTCCAGGCTACGACCGACCTGTTAAGGAATAGTTACACGATAAATCAATATGTATAATGATTTACATCAAAAAGCGTTGGCCAAGGGGCGGAAGAACATGACCATCATGCGTAGAGATTTCATCAAGGGCTGCACAGCGGCCTGTGTTCTATTGCTGCCAGGCATCGCCGTCGCAACGAAAAGCGCAAAGGCGACTATCGCGCTAGCCTCAGACGTCGATAGGCACATCCGGAAATCGATCAAGGCCAGCTTCGGGGGCGGCTTCTCGGTACGGAATCATTCCCAATCAGACGGGCTCACCTTCGCTGACATCGAGCATCTAGGCACTCAATACTCGGTCACTTCCGCAGACCTGCTGGACTGGAAGATCGTGGGGTCCCGCTAAGCACACTTTGTATAGGAAATAACCTTGTCCAAGAAGATCAAGAGCATACGCATACACCCCGGTATTGGCGTGGCTCGGTTGGGAGACAGCGATGAGTTTTATATCGGCCCCGAAGCGCCCGGCGTTGTGGTTGACCCGGGCGGCAGTGGTGGGCCGGGGCCGAGCGGAGGAACTTACCGTGACGGCCAGGCGCGATTGAAGCGCCAGGCGCAGCGGTATCGCGTGTATGCCTACGATGTTGACGATAAGGTGGTTGCGGAGCTGACGTCGGATTCAGGGTTGGTCGAGTCACTCCATTGGCGCGTCCATGTCCGAAA
>CAZONP010000366.1:0-2217 GCA_964581155.1 uncultured Candidimonas sp.
GACGCGCGACAGGATGCAGTGCGCCGGTACGCTGGAACCGATACGCGCGATGAGGCCCGCAAAATCCGGGGTGGTAACCTGAGCCGTCCCAACGGTGGAATCGTCCATGCCTAGCCTCTATGCCAATGGAATTATCTTTCCTGGGTTCAGGATGTTGTGCGGGTCGAACGCGTGCTTCAAGCCGGCCATAAGGTTCAGCGCATCGCGTCCGTGCTCGGCAAGCATGAACTCCATTTTGTGCAATCCCACCCCGTGTTCGCCTGTGCACGTGCCATCCATTTTTATGGCACGTTCGACCAGGCGACGATTCAGCTTTTCCGATTCTTCCCATTCAGCAGGGTTGGCTTGGTCAAGCAGCATCAGGACATGAAAGTTTCCGTCTCCGACGTGGCCCACGATGGTATAGGGAAAGCTGGCTTGATCGAGCTCTGCGGCGGTTTGCGCCACACATTCGGCCAGACGCGAAATAGGTACGCATACGTCGGTGGTGCTTGCCCTGCAGCCGGGGCGCAGTTGCAAGCCCGCAAAATAGGCATTATGGCGCGCCGTCCAGAGCCGGCTTCTGTCTTCGGCCTGCTCTGCCCATTCAAAGTCCATGCCGCCGTTGTCGCGAGTAATGGTTTGCACGAGTTCGGCCTGCTCTTTGACGCCCGCCGGGCTGCCATGAAATTCGAACAGGAGCAATGGCGACTCGGTCAATTGCAAATGACTGTAGGCATTGGTGGCCTTCACGGCGGCGCTGTCCATGAATTCGACCCGCGCAACCGGCACACCCATTTGTATGACTTCAATGACGCTTTGCACAGCGGCATCGAGCGTTGGGAAATTGCAAATGGCTGCTGAAATGGCTTCAGGCTGCGGGTATAGGCGCACAGTGACTTCAGTGATGATGCCTAATGTGCCTTCGCTTCCCACGAAGACCCTGGTCAGGTCATAACCCGCCGAGGACTTCCTGGCGCGATTGGCGGTTTCGATGATGCGGCCATCGGCTGTAACCACCTTGAGCGACATGACATTTTCACGCATGGTGCCATACCGCACGGCATTGGTGCCGGATGCGCGCGTGGCCGCCATACCGCCCAAGCTGGCGTCGGCGCCTGGATCGATGGGAAAGAACAGGCCCGTATTGCGGATTTCCTCGTTCAGCTGTTTGCGCGTTACACCCGCCTGCACAGTGACGGTGAAGTCTTCCGCGTGCATCGCGACAATGTCGTTCATGCCCGACAAGTCAAGACTGATGCCACCCTGGACCGCCAGCAAGTGCCCTTCGAGCGACGAACCGGCCCCGTACGGTATTAGCGCCACCTTGTGCTCGTGGCAGTGCCGCGCCACCCATGCAACGTCGTCCGTGCTTGATGCGAACACGACGCCGTCGGGCAGCATGGGCGGATAGGGAGATTCGTCTCGGCCATGATGCTCGCATACGGCATGCGCCGTCGAAAACCGGTCGGCAAACCGTTCGCGCAAGGCCTCCAGGAATCCGGGCGGAATCGCGCGGCGCATTCCCGCAGCGGGAACGTTTGCATTCATGGACGAACTCCTTATACCCAACGGCTAGATGTTGAAAATACAATACTACGGCTTTTAAGCCTGGCTGCCGATCAGGGCATGTGCTGATTGCGCAGCGACCTGACGGCGTGTCCGAACCGCCAATGCCAATCGTTCCAGCACTTGAACCGACGTGTCCCAGTCTATGCAGCCATCCGTGATGCTTTGACCATAGACCAGCGACTGACCGGCCACAAGGTCTTGGCGCCCCCCCACCAGATGGCTTTCGATCATGACGCCGAAAATGCGGGTGTCGCCGGCTTCCATTTGGGAGGCGACGTCATCCAGAACCAGCGGTTGATTGCGGTAATCCTTGTTGCTGTTCGCGTGGCTGGCGTCGATCATCAGGCGCGGCGTGAGGCCGGCCTTGATCAGGGTCTGCGAGGCGATCTCCACATTTTCCGCATCGAAGTTGGGTACTTTTCCGCCGCGAAGAATGGCGTGGCAGTCGTTGTTGCCCACGGTGGACACAATGGCCGAATGGCCGCCCTTCGTGACCGAAAGGAAATGATGCGGCTGGGAAGCGGCCTTGATGGCGTCGGTGACGATTTTAATGTTGCCATCCGTGCCGTTCTTGAAGCCGACAGGACACGACAAGCCCGACGCAAGTTCGCGATGAACCTGGCTTTCGGTCGTACGCGCGCCGATAGCGCCCCACGAAACCAGGTC
>CAZONP010000367.1:0-2207 GCA_964581155.1 uncultured Candidimonas sp.
CACGGCCAGACTTAACGGCAATCACCGGTTTGGTTCGTGACGCCACCCGGACGGCGTTCCGAGGTGCCGCTCATCAAGCTGGGTGCGGGCACACTGCGCTTTACTGGAGTCGCCACCTTGCCGTCGTTTGCCAGGGTCGACCAGGGCGTCTTCGCGGTTGACGGCCATTTTGCGGGTTCGGTGCTGGTAAACACCGCAGGGCGCCTTGAGGGCAACGGCATCGTGCGTTCGGCCACCGTGCGAGCCGGCGGCACACTTTCCCCGGGCGGCGGTGCGACCGGCCAACTGGGGACGTTCAGCGTGGTGGAACGGCTTGAATTCAAGCCGGGCGCGGTCTTCCAGGTGGACGTGACCCCGGCGGGCATGTCCGACTATGTGCAGGTGGCCGGCAAAGCCTTGCTGGATGGCAGTGTCCAGGCGCGCGCCGGGGCGGGCGACTGGCAACCGGGCACGTCGTACCGCCTGCTGTATGCCGACGCGGGCTTCGACGGCACACGCTTTTCGTCGGTGGGCACGGACTTGGCCTTTCTGGACCCGTCTCTACGCTACGACGCGCAGAATGTGTATTTGCAGCTTGACCGCAATGGCGTGCCGCTGGACGATGTGGCCGATACGCCAACGGAAGACGACGTGGCCGATGCCGTGGACGACGGCGAGGTTCCCGACGTCAAAGACGAAATCATCGCAATGGACGCGCCCCGGGCCCAGGAGGCCTTCCGGCAATTGTCGGGCAGTTGGTTCGCGTCGATGCGTTCGGGTCTGCTGGACGACAGCCGTTTCGTACGCGAGGCGTTCTTTCGGCATGCGGCGGCACGCGGTCCCGCGCGCGCATGGTCGCAGGGCTTTTATTCCTTGGGGCGCCGCGCGCAACGGGACGGAACGCCGGGCGACTCGCGGCAGCTGGGCGGATTCATCGTCGGGGCGGACCGGCCGGTCAACGCGCTTTGGCGGGCCGGTGGCTTTGCCGGTGCGCAAGACAGCAACAGGCGCCGCGCCCGGGGGCTGGCCAATGGTTCCGTCACTACCGTCCACGCCGGCGTGGGCCTGTCTGGGCGGCTGGACATAGGCGACGTGGCCATGGGCATTTCCTATGCGTGGCACGCCCTGCGCGGTCATCGGAAAATTGCCGTTGCCGGACTGCGCGATATGCTGGACAGCAACTACCGGGGGCGCACGCTGCAAGTGTTCAGCGAACTTGCCGCGCCGTTTCGCCGCTTGAACGACGCATTCACCATCAAGCCGTTTGGCCGCGCGGCGCTGGTGTGGACCAGTACCGACGCGTTCGTCGAGCACGGCGGACCTGCGGCCTTGCGTGTGCTGGGGCAGCGGCAAGGGGTGCTTGCCGCCAGTGCAGGCCTTAGGGCGTCGGGCGATGTGGATACGAAAGCGGGGGCGGCGCAGTGGCGCGCCGAACTTGCATGGCACCATGCCGGCGGCGATGTCCGTGCCTTCAGCCGCCAGTATTTCCGGGACGGCCGCCGCCAAACCGTCTTTACGTCCGAAGGCCTGCCTGCGGCCCGACAGGCATGGTCGCTGCAAGTGGGCGCCGACGTCGACTTGGTCAGGAATATACGTGCAGGCGTGGCCTACGCAGGCCATTTCAGCAATGGCGCGTCGGACCACGGCGCCCGCCTGGACCTGGCCTGGGTGTTTTAAATCGTCTCGGCGTACAAGTCGTATTCGTCGGAATCGTTGATCCGTACCCGGACCATGTCGCCGGGTTTTAGTACGCGGTCGGTCGTGACGAATACGCTGCCGTCGATTTCAGGGGCGTCGGCGCTGGATCGCCCAATGGCCCCGTCTTCTTCCATGGTGTCGATCAAGACGTCCATCTCGCGGCCCACTTTGGTGGCCAGCCGTGAGGTGGAGATGGCCTGCTGATGCGCCATGAAGCGATCCCAGCGGTCTTGCTTGATTTCGTCGGGGACGTGGTCGGGCAAGTCGTTGGCCCGGGCGCCTTGCACCGGTGAATACTGGAAGCAGCCCACGCGGTCGAGCTGCGCCTCGGACATCCAGTCGAGCAGGTACTGGAAGTCGTCTTCCGTTTCGCCGGGAAAGCCCACGATGAAGGTGGAGCGCAGGGTAAGGTCGGGACAGGCTTCGCGCCAACGCTTGATGCGCGCCATGGTGCGGTCTTCAAAGGCCGGACGCTTCATGGCTTTCAGGATCTTCGGGCTGGCATGCTGGAAGGGAATGTCCAGGTAGGG
>CAZONP010000368.1:0-2200 GCA_964581155.1 uncultured Candidimonas sp.
CAACCCGCCATTGAATGACGACTCCCGTGCGGATGACGCTTCCAAGGACAAGTTGCAGAGCGATTTCGTGGAGCAGATTGCGGCGCTTGAACGTTTCCCGCACATCGCCGCAGGCGATGTCAGCGCGCTGCCGCCGACGACTTCACTGACGGGCGATTTTACGGCCACGTACAACGGCCGCCTATCCGGCGCTTTCGGCGACGGCACTGCGGTGGGAGCTTCGATGAGCCTTGATGTCGCTTTCGACAATCGCGAGTTTACGGGCGGCATCGTCTTCGACGGCGGTAACGGCAAGGCCGACGTCACAGGTGGCTGGAACACTGGGGTGAACAGTGTAAGCGGCAATTTCTGGGCAACCGAACCCGTGTACGGCGGCGAGGCTACCGGTAGCCTTGGTGGAAAATTCTATGGCCCGAGCGGACAGGAATTGGGCGGCAACTGGTCAATGGAAATGCACAGCGGCGTGCGCGAAGGCCAGAGCGCCGGCGGCGAATTCGCCACCAAACAATAACCACGACCGTTCGGGGGAATAACAATGAAGGCCCAATTACGCCTCACGGCGGCGGCGCTGCTGTTCGCCGTATCGACTAATCATGCGGGCGCACAAAGCACCGATCCACGTGCACAAGCGGCGGCGCTGATCGACGCGGGTAAAGCTGCCGAAGCGTGCGCGGTTCTCAGCCAAGCGTTCGGCATCGATGCACTCGAGAACGACGTGAGGCTCATGCAGGCGCATTGTGCATGGCAGTCGGGCAATGCACAAGAGGCGATCCGACATTACCGCACGCTGATCGAGCGCCTGCCGAATGCGGCACGCCCACGCGCAGAACTCGCCACGCTATATGTGCAACTCGGGCGTCAGGATGAAGCAACTACCGAGTTCGACGCCGCACAGAATCTGGATCGCAGGGCCGGCGCAATCAGCGTGCTGGGCGGACTTGCGCGCGCCATGGTCAACGAGGACCCGACGGCGCTTGCGCGCGCCATTCCGAAGAACTGGCAGGTGGAGCTTTACACCGGACTAGTGCACGACAGCAATATCAACTCGGGACCCGACGGCACCACCATCGCGGGTATCATCGGCGGCGTGCCGGTCGATCTCACGCTCAACGAGGACTCGCGCCCGATCAGCAGCTGGGGCAACAACACGCATTTGACGGGTCGCTACCTGCACTCGCTGACTCCGACTTTGTCGCTGCTGTCGCAAGGCAGCGTCGCCAAGACGTTCTATTTCCGCGACAACGATTTCGACAACGACAGCATGGCTGCGTCGGTTGGTTTGCTCTATCGCGATGGCGGCGTGAGCGCCAGCCTGCAACCGAGCATGCGCATCTCGCGCCAGGCAAATAAAACGGTGGAACGCACCTACGGGCTCAATGGGCGCGTGTCCAAAGTCGTGGCAACCGGCCTGCGCCTGACCGGCTCAGCAGGCTATTTCAAGCGCGACACGCCGAACAATGACGCGCGCAAGGCGCAAGGCTATCTGGGCAGTGTGGGCTTTAACACCGACATCAGTCCTGCGCTCCAAGTCGGCGCCGAATACATGGTGCAAACTGAAGATGCGAAGGAGGATTTCGAATCCCGCACGTCGCGCGGCCCCATCGTATTCGGAACGTGGCAGGTGCAGCCGGGCCTGACCCTCACCAGCAGCTACCGATATGCTCGTGTCAAATATGACGATGTGCAGGGGATCTTTCCGCATGCGCGGGAAGACAATAACCATGTAGCCGATTTTGGCATATTGTGGGACGTGAGCAAGCACCTCTATCCCGGCACGGCAGTGCGCGCGCAATACACCCACATTCGATCCGATTCAAATCTGGCGTTGTTCGCCAATCGGCGACACATCGTGGCCGTCGGGATGCAGATAGTTTTCTAATGTGGGACTGTGGTCGGGAAACCGCAGCCCCATCGGCCGAAGCATGTAAATGCGAGCTCTTCTATAAGTTGTTGGGTATCCATGTGACTATGGAAGGTACGAAATACACCAGTACCACCGCTAACAGCATCAGCACAATAAACGGCAGGACTCCCCTGGCCACTACGCCAAGCGTGGAGCCGGCAATGGCCTGTATGACGAACAGATTCAACCCTACCGGCGGCGTAATCAGGGCAAGCTCGATCAAGATGACGAAATAGATGCCGAACCAGATCGGGTCTACACCCAGTGAAAGCACGGTCGGAAATAGAACCGGAACCA
>CAZONP010000369.1:0-2193 GCA_964581155.1 uncultured Candidimonas sp.
GAGCGTAAGTGCGTCCCTGTCAAGGCGGATGGGGAAGTCCATGATGGGCACGACCAGATCTTCGGCCACGTCCTGGATCTTGAACACGTCCACGCCCGTCGGGATGCCCATCAAGTCCAGCACGGCTACCAGCACTTCCATGGGCGTATTGCCCGCGCCCGCCCCCAGTCCCGCAGCGGCGGCGTCGATACGATTGGCCCCGGCTTCGATGGCGGCAATACTGTTGGCAACGCCCATGGCAAGGTTGTGGTGGCCGTGGAAGCCCAGTTCGGTTTCGGGTTTAAGCGCGGCGCGCACGGCCAGGATGCGTTCCTTCACCGTATGAGGCAGCAAATGGCCCGCCGAGTCGGTGACGTAAATGCAATTGGCGCCGTAGCCTTCCATCAGCTTGGCCTGGCTGACCAGGCCTTCGGGGCTGTTCATGTGGCTCATCATCAGAAAGCCCACCGTGTCCATGCCCAGCTTGCGGCCCAGCGTAATGTGCTGTTCCGACGTATCCGCTTCGGTGCAGTGTGTGGCTACGCGTATCGAGTGCACGCCCACGCCGTGCGCCATTTTCAGGTGGTCGACGGTACCGATGCCGGGTATCAGCAACGCCGACACCTTGGCTTGCTTGAGTACGGGAATGACTGCGGTCAGATACTCTTCATCGCTGTGCGCGGGGAACCCGTAGTTGACCGATGCGCCGCCCAGGCCATCGCCGTGGGTGACTTCGATCATGGGTATCCCGGCGTCGTCCAGGCCGCGTGCGATCGTGGTCATCTGCTCCAGGGTCATCTGGTGGCGCTTGGGATGCATGCCGTCACGCAGGGTCATGTCGTGCAGCAGGATTTTCTTGGCGTTCGAGCTCATTTCATTTTCCTTTATCAAGCGGCCGTGACGGGCGTGTCCGTTACGCTCAGCATTTGTTCAGCAAACATTTCGGCCGTGCGCGAAGCGGCGGCTGTCATGATGTCCAGATTGCCGGAATACTTGGGCAGGTAGTCGCCCAGACCTTCGACTTCCAGGTAGATGGAAACGCGGTTGCCGTCAAACACCGGACCGTTCACCAGCCGGTAGCCGGGCACGTACTTTTGCACTTCGGCGATCATGGCATGGACGGAGTCGGTGATCTTTTGCTGATCGGGTTCCGTTTCGGTCAGGCAGTGCACCGTGTCGCGCATGATGAGCGGCGGCTCGGCGGGATTGAGCACAATAATGGCCTTGCCCACCTTGGCGCCGCCCACTTTCTCGACCGCGCCGGCGGTCGTGCGTGTGAATTCGTCGATGTTCTTGCGCGTGCCGGGGCCCGCCGATTTGGACGACACGGTTGCAACGATTTCACCGTATTCAACCGGCTGGACGCGCGACACGGCATGCACCATGGGAATGGTTGCCTGCCCGCCGCACGTGACCATATTGACGTTGGTCTCTCCCTGGCCGAGGAGGGTATGCAGATTGACCGGCGGCACGCAGTAGGGGCCAATGGCCGCCGGCGTCAGGTCGATCATCAGCACGCCCAAGGCGGTCAGCTTGTCGGAATTGTCCTTGTGCACATAGGCGCTGGTGGCGTCGAAGGCGATCTGGATGTTGTCTTCCTTAACGAAGGGCAACAACCCGTCCACGCCTGCGGCGGTGGTCTTCAGCCCCAGCTCGGCGGCGCGTTTCAGGCCGTCGGATTCCGGGTCGACGCCCACCATCCATACGGGTTCCAGCACGGGGCTGCGCATTAGCTTGGCCAGCAAATCGGTGCCTATGTTTCCGGGGCCGATAATGGCCGTTCTGATTTTCGTTGCCATGGTTTACTCCTGATAATCTGAATGAACGAAGGTCATGGGGGTCTTGCTCTTACATGCCCATCAGGCGCAAGGGAGCCAGGGACAGCCATGGCACATAAGTGATAAGCAACAGCATCGCCAGCATGGACGCGATGAACGGCAGTGCTCCCGCAGCGGCTTTTTCGAGCGTGGTTTCGCCGACCCGCGATCCGACGAACAGGTTCACCCCCACCGGCGGTGTGACCATGCCGATCGCCAGGTTGACGATGATAATGATGCCGAAGTGGACAGGGTCGATACCCACAGCCACAACCACTGGCAAGAGGATAGGGACAAGAATGATGATGGCCGCCAGCGTTTCCATGAACATGCCGACGAAAAGCAGCAAGACGTTGACCAATAGCAAAATGAGTATTGGGCTGTCGGTCAGGTGCAC